>NZ_JBMOWC010000011.1:0-153946 GCF_049310765.1 Bacillus sp. PSXD-155
AGATTTCCCATAGCGTAAGCTAGTAAGATCCCTGAAAGATGATCAGGTTGATAGGTTCGAGGTGGAAGCATGGTGACATGTGGAGCTGACGAATACTAATAGATCGAGGACTTAACCATATAATATGTAGCAAATGTTATCTAGTTTTGAGAGAATATAAAAAACTTGTTGACTTTTAAAGTAAACAAGTTATAATAATGATTGTCTCAAAAGAATAATGTCTGGTAATGATGGCAGAGAGGTCACACCCGTTCCCATACCGAACACGGAAGTTAAGCTCTCTAGCGCCGATGGTAGTTGGGACCTTGTCCCTGTGAGAGTAGGACGTTGCCAGGCAATATTATTCCGCAGTAGCTCAGCGGTAGAGCTATCGGCTGTTAACCGATCGGTCGTAGGTTCGATTCCTACCTGCGGAGCCATTGGAGAGCTGTCCGAGTTGGCCGAAGGAGCACGATTGGAAATCGTGTATACGTCACAAGCGTATCAAGGGTTCGAATCCCTTGCTCTCCGCCATAGGATTTATAATATTTGGCCCGTTGGTCAAGTGGTTAAGACACCGCCCTTTCACGGCGGTAACACGGGTTCGAATCCCGTACGGGTCACCACTTTGGAGGATTAGCTCAGCTGGGAGAGCACCTGCCTTACAAGCAGGGGGTCGGCGGTTCGATCCCGTCATCCTCCACCATATAAATTTTATATGAATAGTATTATCGCGGGGTGGAGCAGCACGGTAGCTCGTCGGGCTCATAACCCGAAGGTCGCAGGTTCAAATCCTGTCCCCGCAACCAAATGGTCCCGTGGTGTAGTGGTTAACATGCCTGCCTGTCACGCAGGAGATCGCCGGTTCGACCCCGGTCGGGACCGCCATTTTAATAAGGCTCGGTAGCTCAGTCGGTAGAGCAGAGGACTGAAAATCCTCGTGTCGGCGGTTCGATTCCGTCCCGAGCCACCATTTATTTCAATAAAATACGCCGGCTTAGCTCAATTGGTAGAGCAACTGACTTGTAATCAGTAGGTTGGGGGTTCAAGTCCTCTAGCCGGCACCATGTAAGTTTCGGAGGGGTAGCGAAGTGGCTAAACGCGGCGGACTGTAAATCCGCTCCTTCGGGTTCGGCAGTTCGAATCTGCCCCCCTCCACCATTTACATAGGGGCATAGTTTAAAGGTAGAACTGAGGTCTCCAAAACCTCCAGTGTGGGTTCGATTCCTACTGCCCCTGCCAAATATATTTACACAACATGGCGGTTGTGGCGAAGTGGTTAACGCACCGGATTGTGGCTCCGGCATTCGTGGGTTCGATTCCCATCAGTCGCCCCATTTTTATTTTAAAAATTACAAATAATTTAATTGATACTTACATATAATTAAGTAAGAATTCGATGGGCTATAGCCAAGCGGTAAGGCAACGGACTTTGACTCCGTCATGCGCTGGTTCGAATCCAGCTAGCCCAGCCATTTTTGCGGAAGTAGTTCAGTGGTAGAATACAACCTTGCCAAGGTTGGGGTCGCGGGTTCGAATCCCGTCTTCCGCTCCAATAAAATTTAATATGGCGGCATAGCCAAGTGGTAAGGCAGAGGTCTGCAAAACCTTTATCACCGGTTCAAATCCGGTTGCCGCCTTTTCTTTTGTGCCGATGTGGCGGAATTGGCAGACGCGCACGACTCAAAATCGTGTTCCTTCGGGAGTGTCGGTTCGACCCCGACCATCGGTATCATGAACGTCGTAAAAAAACTCTATACAATTAGTATAGAGTTTTTTTGTTTTCTTTTCATTACATGACAAAATAAGCACAAAAAGTGTACGGTGAGTAAACTGCGAAACATTAAAAGGATAAAAACAAACATTCAATTTTATCCTTTTAATTGCGGTATTTAGAGAGAATTTCTCCACCCGGTGACATGAGGTTAAATCCGACACCACCAGTAGATATTAGTACATTATCAACGGTTAAGTTTGTAATTTCTAAAAACTTCTTTTTAAACTCTTCTCTGTTGTACTTATACATTGTTGAGTGGCACGCCCACATTTGCGTTGAAGTACTTAACCAGTCCCCTAATTCCTTCAATTCAGGAAACGCCTCAAATTGGATTGGTTCATCTAATTTCATGAATCTTACTTGATAGATAGTTGGGTTTAACTTTTCTCCTATTCCTTTAAAAGCATGTGATTTTTTTTCATTTGAATGTGTCATAATTCTCCCTTCATCTTTTCTTTAAATTTTTTCCTATTTTTATTATACAACAGTAGAAAGTAATTATAGGGATATTATGGAAATAAGTATCAGCAATATAAAAAGACTCTAATAGAAATCTTAGAGTCTTTTTTGTTAAATTATATTATGTGATGCTAAAATTCGTAATAAACTTAGGAATTCATGTATAATATAACTTGTCGAAAGAACAAAATGATAGTGATTTATATTATGTCTGTAATATGAATCAAAAATGAACTTTTTATATTTCTTTTAAAAATGTGTTGAACACACATTATATTTCATATTAATATTTTTATGTAGATTTAAAACGAGAAAGAGAGTGGAAAGTATGGGCCGTAAATGGAACAATATTAAAGACAAAAAAGCATCAAAAGATGCAAATACAAGCCGTATATACGCGAAATTTGGACGTGAAATTTATGTGGCGGCAAAACAAGGCGAGCCAGATCCAGAATCAAACCAAGCGCTTAGAGTCGTATTAGAACGTGCGAAAACATACAATGTACCAAGAACAATTATTGATCGTGCAGTTGAAAAAGCAAAAGGCGGTTCAGAGGAAAATTATGACGAGCTTCGTTATGAAGGATTTGGACCAAATGGAGCTATGGTTATTGTAGATACACTTACAAATAACGTAAACCGTACTGCAGCAGATGTACGAGCTGCATTTAGCAAAAACAGTGGTAACATGGGTGTAAACGGTTCTGTAGCTTACATGTTTGATGCGACAGCTGTTATCGGCCTTGAAGGTAAAACATCAGATGAAGTTCTTGAAATTTTAATGGAAGCAGATGTAGATGCACGTGACATTCTAGAAGAAGAAGATGCTGTTATCGTGTATGCTGAACCAGATCAATTCCATTCAGTACAATCTGCACTTAAAGGTGCTGGTGTTGAAGAATTTACAGTTGCAGAATTAACAATGCTTGCACAAAGTGATGTTACACTTCCTGAAGATGCTCAAGTACAATTTGAGAAAATGGTTGATGCATTAGAAGATTTAGAAGATGTACAACAAGTTTACCACAACGTAGACTTAGGAGAGTAATACGATGAAAGCCCCTTTTCGTTTAACGAATAGGGGCTTTTTTTATGAAGTTAATTAAGGTGATGAATTATTAAAGGTATTTTGGTGTAGATAGGGAATATGCTTATAGGGATATATGAAATAACCATTATTTCTAGGAGGCTTAGTATGGAACATAAGACACCAAAGCATATAGTTGCCGTAGCAGGTTATTTAACAAATGAGAAAAATGAAGTGTTATTAACAAAGGTACACTGGCGAGCTGATACGTGGGAAATGCCAGGAGGACAGGTAGAAGAAGGAGAAGCACTCGATCAAGCTGTCTGTAGGGAAATAAAAGAGGAAACAGGGTTAACGGTGAAGCCTATCGGAATTACTGGGGTTTATTATAATGCCTCTATGCACATTCTAGCTGTTGTTTTTAAAGTAGCATATGTGAGTGGCGAAATAAAAATTCAACCTGAAGAAATACAAGAGGCTAAATTTGTTGATTTAAATGAAGAGAACATAGATGAGTATATAACGCGTCCTCATATGAAATCCAGAACGCTTGATGCAATGAGAGTAACACATTGTATTCCGTATGAAACGTGGGAAGTACAGCCATATAATTTAATAGGAAGATTGTAAAGAAAAGAGTAGCTGATTTGAGATACATTCAAATCACTACTCTTTTTTGTATACTGTTTAAGAAAAAGGTCAAAATAATAATAGTGTTAGTATTGATTTATAGAACGTTTGTTCTTTATAATGTGTATGTTATATACATTAAGATTACTAGATAGTCAAAAGTATATATATTTGTAGATGATATAATTAAAGTGTAAAGTGAAAATATAATAGCTTTAAGGCTTACTCTGTTATTGGTTATTCGTGATTGAATATAATCTATATTCAATATTTCAGATGAATAGTAGATAAAAAAGGTCTGTGATACAATACTTTTTTACCCCGCTATTTGCCGGGAACGTGATTGGTGAGGGCTGATTAAAGTTTCACTTTATACCTTACAATGATGTAAGGTACGTGTAAGAGAAATCGATGGGATATTTTTTTACAACAATGTATTCTTAAAGTAAGAGTTATATGCTGTGTGGAAAAGAGGTGTTCAAGATGAAAGAACGAGTATTATCTAGGGTGAACTATCATCAAAAAGTTGCATTAAATCCAATGACTAAACTTTTTTATAAAGCCATTATATTATTATTATTGTTAAGTTGTACGTTATTATTCATTGGAAATGTAATGATTGAGAAAAGTGACATTAGTAAATTACATGTACCGGCTAATTTAGAGGTGCCAGAATCATTAACACATGCATTTATTGCGACAGAAGATAAAAGATTTTATCATCATAACGGTTTAGATTATATAGCAATTATTAGGGCCTCTGTTGAGAATATAAAGGCTGGTGGTGTCGTGCAAGGAGGAAGCACGATTACACAGCAGCTATCTAAAAATGCTTTTTTAACTAATGAGCGTACATTTTCTCGTAAGTGGAAAGAGATTTTTTATACGAAAAAAATTGAACGCACATTTACGAAGGATGAAATTTTAAAATTATATGTAAGTAACATTTATTATGGTGAAGGAGCATGGGGAATTGAAAAAGCAGCAAACCTTTACTTCGGTAAAAAGGTGAACCAATTAACGTTGGCTGAAAGTGCAATGATGGCTGCTGTAGTAAAAGCACCTGCTTATTACTCACCTGCCCAAAATTATGATAAAGCAGTAGAGAGACGAAATGTCGTTTTGAGACTAATGGAGAAAGAAGGCTATATAAGCCATGATGAGTATGTTCAAGCAGTTAGTGAGAAATTAGTAATTCGTCATGATATAAAAATAGAGCAGTCGATGTTAAATAGTGCGCGTAAAAAAGCAGTAAGTTAAGAGAAGTTCCTAAAGAGGAGCTTCTTTTTTTGAATAAATTGTGACAAATTGTGACACAATATCGTCACAATTATTGTGTTTTTGTAATTTATGTGAGCGTGTTCATTGCGTGACGTATATAAGTGTTGATATTATGTGTATTGTGTACAATGCTGTATACAGAATATGAAATTAAAGAGGAATGTATATGAAATCAAATAAACTCATGGCTCTTGGTATAGTTTTTTCTATCGCAGTATTGATTGTAATTGGAACAATTGCGTATAGCATCATAAATGACAAAAAAGATAAAGGGAATGAGATGTTTGCTTATTCTACGCAACAATCTTTAGGGAAAGATGATGCTCCAGTTAAGGTAGTTGAATTTGGAGACTTTAAATGTCCTGCTTGTCGTACTTGGGATGTAACAGTATTACCTCGATTAAAAGAAGAGTATATTGATAAAGGCAAAGTGCAGTTATATTTTATTAACTTCCCATTTATCGGAAAAGACTCGGATTTAGGTGCAGCAGCTGGTGAAGCAATTTATAAACAAGATAAAGATTCATTCTGGATTTTCTATGATGAGATTTATCAAAATCAAAAGAAAGATACGGAAGAATGGATTACAGAAGATTTGCTTCTTAGCATTGTGAAAGAGAAACTTCCAAAAGTTGATGTAGAGCAATTTAAGAAAGATTTACACAGTAAAGAAATTACAGAAAAAGTACGTAAAGATTCAGATCGTGCTCAAAAATTAAAAGTTCAAGGTGCTCCTTCAGTATATGTAAACGGAAATCTTGCAAACCCTGATTTCGATAGTATGAAGAAGGCCATTGATAAAGAATTGAAAAAGTGATGAGGTCTCTCATCACTTTTTCGACTTTTTTCGATAAAATTCTTGCCTCTATTTTTTTAACATGCTATACTACTTTACATAAGTTATTCTAATATCTTATATGTAATTCATATTTGCGGGTGTAGTTTAGTGGTAAAACAAGAGCCTTCCAAGCTCTGGTCGAGAGTTCGATTCTCTTCACCCGCTCCAAATTTTATTAAATGTTTTTCTATAAATTGTGATCAACGCAGTGTTTCGTTTCCGAGATAAACGAGGCATTGCGTTTTTTAATGTTTGAAAAATATAATTACATGCGAAAATAGAAGTAAATAATAGTATTCCAAAAGTGAATTACTAACCAATAAAGTCGTTACATAAGGGATGATGGATTCATCTGAGGAGGCGATTAAGAGTGGATTTTGAAAAATTAAAGCAAGATGTAATTGCGTATAGTAAAACAATTGGCATAGATAAAATAGGCTTTGCGAGTGCTTCTCCTTTTGAGGAATTAAAGCAGCGCTTAATCCAGCAACAACAATTAAATTATCAATCTGGATTTGAAGAGCCTGATATAGAGAAGAGAACGAATCCGCAACTTTTATTACCGGGTGCTAAATCAATTATTGCGATTGCTTTAGCATATCCTTCAAAATTAAAAAATGCACCATTAAGTAAGCGTGGAGAACGCCGTGGAATTTTTTGCCGTGCTTCTTGGGGACAAGATTATCATCTTGTTTTACGAGATCGTTTGCAAAAATTAGAAGCATATTTAATTGAAAAACTTCCAGATATAGAAGTGAAGTCCATGGTTGATACAGGTGAATTAAGTGATCGAGCTGTATCAGAGCGTGCAGGCATTGGCTGGAGTGGGAAAAACTGTGCTATTATTACACCTGAATTCGGTTCGTACGTATACTTAGGGGAAATGATTACAAATGTTCCATTCCCGCCAGATAAGCCGATAGAAGATCAATGCGGGGGCTGTACGAAATGTATCGATATTTGTCCTACAGGTGCTTTAATACAGGGGGGACAGTTAGATTCGAAGAAGTGTATTGCGTTTTTAACACAGACGAAAGGATTCCTACCTGAAGAATATCGCGATAAAATAGGAAATCGTATATATGGATGTGATACGTGTCAGACTGTTTGCCCGAAAAATAAAGGAATGGATTTTCATAATCATCCTGAGATGGAGCCGGATCCTGAGCTAGTTAAACCATTATTAACGCCACTTTTAACAATTAGTAATCGTGATTTTAAAGAGAAATATGGGATTATGTCAGGGTCATGGAGAGGGAAAAAGCCACTGCAAAGAAATGCGATTTTAGCATTAGCACATTTTAAAGAAGCATCGGCAATTCCTGATTTAATTGGTGTTATGAAAGATGACCCAAGACCGGTATTGCGCGGAACGGCAGCATGGGCACTTGGGAAAATTGGGGGAGATGGAGTAGGCGAAGCGATTGAGAAAGCGATTGAACGTGAGAAAGATGAAGAAGTACTTCATGAAATGAAGCGCGGGCTTGAATTGTTAGCACAGAAAAAAGAGTAGATAATATTTCCCTTTTTCATATTGTAATATGGGAGGGAAACGAAATGGCTGTAAAAATGAATATTGAAAAGCAAGTACAACAGTTTTTAGCATATATCACAGAGAAACGAACAGACGTGGATGGTATTGCTGAGGATTTACTACAAATGGCACAGAGAAAGAAACAATTGTTTCAAAGGCGTAGTGCACATATAGTGAAAGCAACTGCGGATGTTTCTTTCATTAGACAATTAAATAGTAATGACCATCAAGAAATTGATTATCAAATACATTTTAAATATTTAATTAAGCATAAAGAATTATTTTATATTGAAGAGGAACAATTAAAACGAAGAGTTTGTTTAAATAATAGTCGGATTATAGGCGATTATGATATTGAAGTGTCAGAAGAAATTAGAATGGGTGAGACATTAGAAAGGGAAATTACGAAAGAGAAGTACGGTTCTTATCAGTATAATCGTTTAGAGGCAGTGAAATATGCAGAGCGTTGGTGGGATGACCGAAATCCTATGTATCGTAATTTCCCTGATAATTGTACGAATTTCATTTCTCAATGTCTTCATACTGGAGAAGTACCTATGAACGGATATCCTAATATTCGTAAAGGATGGTGGCAAAGGGAGAATCAGTGGAGTTGGAGCTGGGCTGTTGCACATTCTTTTTATTGGTATTTGTCAGGTGCTACAACAGGACTTCGAGCAGAGGCGGTAGAGAGGCCAGAAGAACTTATTCTTGGAGATGTAATTGCTTATGATTTCGAGGATGACGGAAGATGGAATCATACGACGATTGTAGTAGCAAAAGATGCAGATGGTATGCCGCTTGTAAATGCACATTCAGCGAATAGCCGTCGACGTTATTGGAACTATGAAGACTCTAGTAAATATACACCACAAATGAAATATAAATTCTTTCATATTATTAATGGGTAGAGATTTTTCGCTCAAGTGGTATAATACGTAGTAGACAAAAAACAGAGGTGAATATCGCGTGGGAGTACATGTTGTTTTATATCAGCCAGAAATTCCAGCAAATACAGGAAATATTGCTCGTACTTGTGCAGCAACTGGAACAGAATTACATTTGATTAGACCGCTTGGATTTTCAACGGATGATAAAATGTTAAAGCGTGCCGGATTAGATTATTGGCAGCACGTGAAAATTACGTATTATGATTCAATTGAAGAATTTTATGAAAAAAATAAAGATGGTGAATTCTTCTATTTAACGAAGTATGGCGAGAAAGCTCATACAGCGTTTGACTATAGCAAGCGCGAGAAGGATTACTATTTTGTATTTGGAAGAGAAACAAACGGCTTACCAGCTAATGTAATCGAAGAAAACTTTGATCATTGTTTACGTATTCCAATGACAGATAAAGTACGTTCATTAAATTTATCTAATACAGCAGCAATTTTAATTTATGAAGCATTCCGTCAACAAAATTACCCTGGATTAGATTTAGAAATCGTTTATTAAAAGTCGCCATATGGCGACTTTTTTTTATAAAATAAAAATAATATGTGATCATACGTTTAAAAGAGAGGACATAATCATATAGAATGGGATATATGATTAAAAATAGATAAGACGGGTTGAGATAAATATGAAGGAAGAATATAGTAATCAAAATACCTTTTTAAGTATGATAGATATGGATTTAATTAGACAAGGGTTATTACATGCTATTCAAGATTTAGTATTTATATTAAAAGTTATTGATGATGAAACGTTTAAATATATGTATGTGAATAAAATAGGAATGGATTATGCTAGGTTAAGCGAAGAGTGCTATGGAAAAACTTTTGCAGAAGTATTACCAAAAGATATAGCGGGGATATTGCAAAGGCAATATGAAAAAGTAGTGAGAGAAGCGAAAGCACACACTTTTTGTGATGTAGTCAAATTACCAAAAGGTGAGATACATTATGAATCTTCACTTAATCCTGTCTGCGATGAAGAAGGAATATGTCAATTTGTTATTTGTATTACAAGAGATATTACAGCTCAAATTGAGGAGAAGACAGAGATAGAGGAAAAACAAATGTTATTTAAGTCATTACTGGAATATAATAATGACTCAATTATATCTATAGATTCTATAGGGAGAGTTACATATGCAAACCCGGCAACGTATGAAATATTTGGATACCGGTATGAGGAATTAAATAATAAATTTATTTTTGAATTCATTAATAAAGAATATGAAAAAGATTTTCAAATTATATTTAAGGGATCGATGCAAGGAAAAGCAAAACAAATTGTTTCAAAGAAATATATTCATAAAGAAGGGTACGAGCTATATATTTCTTTGAGAACTATCCCGATTATTGTGAACGGTGAAATTGTTGGAGTTTATATTGTTACGAGAGATGTTACAAGGCAAGTATTAAACGAAATGCGAACAGAATATTTAGCTTACTATGACCAGTTAACGGGATTAATGAATAGAATTTCATGTGCAAATAAGTTAAATACTTTTTTAAATGAGAGTATAAATTTTGCGCTTGTATTTATAGATTTAGATGAGTTTCATCGTATTAATGATACATTTGGTCATAAAGAGGGAGATAAAGTATTACAAAAAGTTACAGAATGTTTAAGCAATCTAAAAATAGAAGGTATGCACTTATTTAGAGAACACGATGATCAATTTGTTATGTTGATAGAAAATATAACGAAAGAATGTGTAGAGGAAGTTGCAAAAAGCATACTGAAAAATATTAGTGAATATTTTGTAATCGAAGAAGAAGATGTATATTTAAGTGCGTCAATTGGAATTGTAATGGCTCCAGCAGATGGAGAAGATGAAAAAATACTATTTCAGAGGGTCGATGCTGCTTTAGAAAAAGCAAAAGAAAAAGGAAAAGGACATTATCATTTTTATTGTAGTGGATTAGACTGTGAGCGTGAACAAAGGTTTATAATAGAAAACCAGTTACATCGTGCTATAGAAAAAAACGAGTTTTTCTTATATTATCAGCCACAAATTAATATTGAAACGAAAAAAATAGCTAGTATGGAAGCTTTAATAAGGTGGGAGAATAAGGAATTAGGATTTGTTTCTCCAAACCAATTTATTCCGTTGGCAGAAAGAACAGGATTTATTATTAAGCTCGATGAATGGGTAGTAAATCAAGTGTGTCAGCAACTGCGCGAATGGTTAAATAAAGGATATGAAGTGGTCCCAATTGCAGTTAATATTTCAGCTAGACACTTTCGCTCTATTACATTAATAGAGATGATTACACGGGCTTTAAATAAGTACAATGTACCAGCTCATTTATTAGCGATAGAGGTTACAGAAGGAGCTCTTATACATAAAGATATATCGAAGAGAGTGTTACTACAATTAAAAGAACAAAATTTAAAGATTCATTTAGATGATTTTGGAACAGGCTATTCATCTTTAAGTTACTTAAAAACATATCCAATTGATACTTTAAAAATTGATCGTTCTTTTATGGAAGGTATACATATAGATGAACGTGATACGAATATTACAGCTGCAATTATTCATTTAGCTCATACTTTAGAATTGAATGTAATTGCAGAGGGAGTAGAAAAAAAGGAGCAAATACAGTTTTTGAAAGAAAAGAATGTGAAGCTTGTACAAGGTTATTATTATAGCCGACCACTATCCAAATATGATATGGAAAATATGTATTATAAATAATGCATAAAAAAATGATGTGCTAAAAGCACATCATTTTTTATGTGTACCTGGTTTGTCATTGTAACCGGATGTAAAAATAGCTGTAAGAAATGTGAGTGATACACCTAAAATTAATAATAATTTCATACTAATATCCTCCTTACTTTTTTCGGTTCACGAGTTTTATTTATTACCCAAAATGTATGTAAGGTTCTTAGAAGAAAAGAATTTATTTATAATGAATAGCAGTGTAAAAACGTTAATACCTATATTATACAGAATTTTCTTTGAATTTTGGAGAGAATTTTAGCGTGCTATTATATATTTCGTTTTGATTTAAAGAATGTTTAAGGACATCCTAGCATACCTTTTATAATAATCCGATTGAACAAGGAGATGGGGGAGGAGCTATAATGGATATTCTAAAAAAGATTGAACAGCATCGAGCAGCAGAAGAACGTTTACAATGGGAAGGTACGTTTGCGGAGTATTTGGAGCTTGTGAAAGAAAGACCATGGGTGGCTCAAACAGCACACTCTCGCATTTACAATATGATAAAAGATGCCGGAATTGAAGAAGTTGATGGTAGAAGAAAGTATAACTTCTTTAGTAATCAGCTCTTTGGATTAGAGGATGCTCTAGAACGTCTTGTAGAGGAATATTTTCATCCATCTGCAAAACGATTAGATGTTAGAAAAAGAATTTTATTATTAATGGGTCCTGTTAGTGGAGGGAAATCAACGTTAGTTACGATGTTGAAAAGAGGATTAGAAACATATTCAAGAACAGATCGCGGAGCAATTTTTGCAATTAAAGGATGCCCAATGCATGAGGATCCACTGCATTTAATTCCACATCATTTACGAGATGATTTCTTTGATGAGTATGGAGTTAGAATTGAAGGGAATTTATCACCACTAAATGTCATGCGTTTAGAGCAAGAATACGGATCAAGAATTGAGGATGTAGTTGTAGAGCGTATTTTCTTCTCTGAAGATCGCCGTACAGGGATTGGTACATTTAGCCCGTCTGATCCAAAATCACAGGATATTGCAGATTTAACAGGTAGTCTGGACTTTTCTACGATTGCAGAATATGGTTCAGAATCAGATCCGCGTGCGTATCGATTTGATGGAGAATTAAATAAGGCAAACCGAGGAATGATGGAGTTCCAAGAGATGTTAAAATGCGATGAGAAGTTTTTATGGCACTTATTATCGCTTACGCAAGAAGGGAATTTCAAAGCGGGAAGATTTGCGCTTATTTCAGCAGATGAATTAATTGTAGCGCATACGAATGAAACAGAGTATCGCTCATTTATAGCAAATAAGAAAAATGAAGCATTACACTCAAGAATTATTGTAATGCCAGTTCCTTATAATTTACGAGTAAGTGAAGAAGAACATATTTATGAAAAAATGATTCGTGAAAGTGATGTGTCGAATGTTCACATTGCACCACATACACTTCGCGTTGCAGCAATGTTCACTATTTTAACTCGTTTAAAAGATCCGAAGCGTCCGGATATTGATTTAATTAAAAAGATGCGTTTGTATGATGGAGAAACGGTAGAAGGTTATAATGCGATTGATGTAGAAGAATTACAACGCGAATATCAAGATGAAGGTATGAAGGGTATTGATCCTCGTTATGTCATAAACCGAATTTCGTCTACAATCATTCGAAAAGAGGTACCATCTATTAACGCGTTAGATGTACTTAGATCTTTAAAAGATGGGCTGGATCAGCATCCATCGATTAGTAATGAAGACCGTGAACGTTATATGAATTTCATCTCATTAGCGAGAAAAGAATACGATGAAATCGCGAAGAAAGAAGTACAAAAAGCGTTTGTTTATTCATATGAAGAATCAGCTAAGACGCTTATGGATAATTACTTAGATAACGTCGAGGCGTACTGCAATAAATCGAAATTACGTGATCCGTTAACAGGGGAAGAAATGAGTCCAGATGAAAAATTAATGCGCTCAATTGAAGAGCAAATTGGAATTTCAGAAAATGCTAAGAAAGCATTCCGTGAAGAGATTTTAATTCGCATTTCTGCTTATGCCCGTAAAGGAAAACGCTTTGATTATAATTCACATGAACGTCTTCGTGAAGCGATTCAGAAAAAACTATTTGCTGATTTAAAAGATATAGTGAAAATTACAACATCAACGAAAACACCGGACGAAAATCAGCTTAAGAAAATCAATGATGTTGTTGCGCGTTTAATTGATGAGCATGGCTATAATTCTTCTTCAGCAAATGAATTACTACGCTATGTAGGTAGCTTGTTAAACCGATAGTTTGATAACAAAACGCTGTCTCTTGTATTTTGCGGGACAGCGTTTTATTATCCGGTCATATGTGTGTAAAGTGTCATACCTTGTCCAAATGTAATAAATTAAGATGCAATTTCATGAATTTATTGTCAATTATTTTTACAATATGCATATGATAGAGTAACCAACCATTCATACGAAAAAAGCCAACACAATACAATATGTTGCAAAGTAAAAATATGTGCAACAATGCATTGTGTTTCTTTCTTATCAGTGGCTGAATATTTCTTTCTATTATGTGAGTGGCAAAATTTTGTTTAGGATGCTCGGGGTATTGTATGAAAAACGTTATAAATGTTTATGGGATGATTTTCTATGGGCAGTTACCTTTCAAATATTCTAGCTTGCACATTACAGAACAAAATTTGTAGCTTGCTGTTCATACAGGAAGACAATTACAGTAAGGAGGGAAAGGAATGGGCGAAGAAAATCAACCAAATTATACGATTTCACAGGAAAACTGGTCCCTCCATCGCAAAGGATATGACGACCAACAGCGCCATCAAGAAAAAGTACAAGAGGCAATTAAGAATAATTTACCCGACCTTGTAACAGAAGAAAGTATAGTTATGTCTAATGGCAAGGATGTTGTAAAAATACCAATTCGTTCTCTAGATGAATATAAGATTAGATACAATTATGATAAAAATAAACATGTTGGGCAAGGAAACGGTGACAGCAAAGTTGGTGATGTCGTTGCGAGAGATGGATCAGGTGGTCAAAAACAAAAAGGGCCAGGAAAAGGGCAAGGAAAAGGGCAAGGAGCAGGAGATGCAGCTGGGGAAGATTACTATGAAGCTGAAGTCTCTATTTTAGAATTAGAGCAAGCGTTTTTCAGAGAGTTAGAGCTGCCTAATTTAAAGAGAAAAGAAATAGATGAAAACCGGATTGAACATGTTGAATTTAATGACATTAGAAAAACAGGATTATGGGGAAATATCGATAAGAAACGAACAATGATATCCGCATATAAACGAAATGCGATGCGTGGTAAAGCATCTTTCCATCCAATTCATCAAGAAGATTTAAAGTTCCGCACTTGGAATGAAGTATTAAAGCCAGATTCAAAGGCTGTTGTCTTAGCGATGATGGATACGAGTGGATCGATGGGAATGTGGGAGAAGTATATGGCACGTAGCTTCTTTTTCTGGATGACAAGATTTTTACGCACAAAGTATGAAACAGTTGATATTGAATTTATTGCTCATCATACAGAAGCGAAAGTCGTTACAGAAGAAGAGTTCTTTTCAAAAGGAGAAAGTGGTGGAACAATCTGCTCCTCCGTATACAAAAAAGCACTCGAGCTAATCGATAATAAATATTCACCAGATCGCTATAATATTTATCCATTCCATTTTTCAGATGGTGATAATTTAACATCAGATAATGCTAGATGTGTAAAGCTTGTGGAAGAATTAATGAAGAAGTGTAATATGTTTGGGTATGGGGAAGTGAACCAGTATAATCGCCACAGTACACTCATGTCAGCCTATAAAAATATTAAAGATGAAAACTTTAGATACTATATTTTAAAGCAAAAAGCAGACGTATTTCATGCGATGAAAAGCTTTTTTAGAGAAGAATCAGGTGAGAAAATGGCATAACCTCTTGTAAAGAGGTTCTTTTTTTGTAAACTTTTTATTTTTCTAGTTGACAATGATAATGAAAATCATTATCATTTATTCGAGAAATGATTACATTTCGAATTATATATTTCAGAGGAGATGTAAAGTTGAAACAAAATAAAAGAAAACGTATAAATGCAATGATTATAGCGGCGGCGTTATCACTTCCGTTTGCTGTGTATTCGACACCTGCTTTAGCAGCGGTAGCGATTGAGGCGAATAAAACTGGACAAGGTTTAAAAGATGGTACATTTGATGCTGTTATTAAAGCCTATAAAGATAAAACGAATGAAGAGTCTATGGCAGCTGTTTATATAAAGGATCCGAAATTAACAATTGAGAATGGAAAGAAAATTGTAACAGCAACGTTAAGTGATAGTGATTTCTTTCAATACTTGAAAACAGAGGATATTCATACTCCAGGTGTGTTTCATGATGTGAAAGTAATATCAGAAGATAAAAAGAAAAATGGAACGAAAGTGATTCAGTTTGAAGTAGGGGAATTAGGAAAAAGGTATAATATGCGAATGCATATTTATATTCCAACAATGGCCTATGACAATAAGTACCAAGTACAGTTTGAAGTAAATACATTGAATTTAGAGAACAATGTTCCTGAAAAACAAAAGGAAAATAAAGAGGAGAAACAAGATGAAAACGGAAATGTAATATTAGATAAGCAATTACAAAAATATATTAATAAATACAACTTAGATAGAGATAATGTTGATGCGCCAATCACAAAGAAAGATTTATTAAAAATTAAAACGTTATCCATTTATTCTGGTAAAGGAATAAATGAAATAACTGGTTTAGAGTATATGACAAATTTAGAGAAGTTGACGTTACGAGAGTCTAATGTAAAAGACATATCAGCCATCTCGAAATTGAGAGGTTTGAAGTACGTTGATTTAACGTCTAATTCAATTGAAAGTATTCACCCAATTGAGCAGCTAGAGAATATTAATATGCTTTTTTTAAGAGATAATAAAATTTCTGATCTTACACCATTAAGTAAAATGAAAAAAATTAAAACATTAGATTTAATCGGTAATAACATTAAAGATATCCAGCCATTATTTACATTATCAACTATGAAACAATTATACTTAGCAAATAATCAAATCAGTGATCTTACGGGAATTGATCGATTAAATAATGTGGAACTATTATGGATAGGGAACAATAAAATTAATAATGTTGAATCTATTAGTAAAATGAGTAATCTTATTGAACTAGAAATTTCTGATAGTGAAATAAAAGATATATCATCACTATCTCAATTAGGAAATTTACAAGTGCTGAATTTAGAAGAGAATTATATCTCTGATGTATCGCCGCTGAGCACCTTAACAAATTTACATGAGATAAATCTTGGAGCAAATGAAATTTCTGACGTAAGGCCTGTTGAGGAATTAGGTAAGCGAATTTCAATTGACATTCAAAGACAAAAAATCTTTTTAAATGAAGCAAGTGTAGATGAAGAAATAAAAATCCCAGTATACAACCTTAAAGGAGAGCCACTTCAAAATATTAATCTACAAAGTGAGGGGGCTACTCTGAATAACGGATTTATAAAATGGAATAGTCCTGGAGAAAAAATATATGAATTTAAACTAGATACTAATTCTACTGAAAGTAAAATAAGATTTAATGGCACGGTTATACAGAATATAGTTGAAAAACAAAAAGAAAGTCAAAATGTAATTCTCGATAAAACTTTACAACAACATATTAATAAAGAGAATTTAGGTAGAGAGAATGTAAACGCTCCTATCACAAAAGAAGATTTATTACAGATTAAAAAATTAGAGATACTTAAAGAAAAAGGAAATGAGATAAAAGATATAACAGGTTTAGAATACATGACGAACTTAGAAAAACTCACTTTAGAAGGAGTAGGCCTGAAAAATATTGAGTTTATCTCAAACTTGAAACAATTGAATAATGTGAATGTATCTCATAATCAAATTGAAGATATAACACCACTATCTTCATTGGAAAATTTACAGTGGTTAAATCTTGCGGACAATCATATTAAAGATTTAACGGTTATTGGTTCCATGCTAAACTTATTTAGCTTAAATTTAGCTGGAAATGAGATTCGTGATGTAAGGCCGTTAATACAATTAGGTCAGTGGTTTACAATTGATGTTGGAAGACAAAATATCATTTTAAATGATGCAAAAATAAACAAAGAAATTCAAGTTCCTGTATATGATTTAGAAGGAGAAAGTATTGAAAATATTCAATTGGTAAGTGAGGGAGGGACGTTTAATAACGGAGTAATAAAATGGAGTACCCCAGGTGAAAAGGTGTATAAATTTGATTTAGATTCTGATGAAATTAGCATAAGGTTTAACGGAACGGTAATCCAAAATATAGTTGAAAAAGAAGAAGTGACAGAACCAACAAAAGAAGTTGAAGAAGCGAAAGAAGAAGTAAAAGAGCCAACAAAAGAAGTTGAAGAAACGAAAGAAGAAGTAAAAGAACCGGTAAAAGAAGTTGAAGAAACGAAAGAAGAAGTAAAAGAACCGGTAAAAGAAGTTGAAGAAACAAAAGAAGAAGTAAAAGAACCGGTAAAAGAAGTTGAAGAAACAAAAGAAGAAGTGAAAGAACCGGTAAAAGAAGTTGAAGGTACAAAAGAAGAAGTGAAAGAACCGATAAAAGAAGTTGAAGGTACAAAAGAAGAAGTGAAAGAACCGATAAAAGAAGTTGAAGGTACAAAAGAAGAAGTGAAAGAACCGGTAAAAGAAGTTGAAGGTACAAAAGAAGAAGTGAAAGAACCGGTAAAAGAAGTAAAAGAGGAAGTAAAAGAGCCAACGAAAGAAGTTGAAGAAGCGAAAGAGGAAGTGGACGAGCCAACAACAGGAGTTGAAGGATCGAAAGCGGAGGTAAAAGAAACAGGAAAAGAAATTGAAGGTTCAAAAGACGCGGTAAATCAATCAGCAGTAGTCCAAGAACAAAACGTGAATAATCAAGTTGTGAAAGAAAATAAACCAGCTGTTAATAAGCAAGAAGAAAGTAAGAAATCATTAGGAGCAACAGGTGGACAAGAGAATACATCAACATTACTTTCAGGCATAGCGTTAGTTCTTTCAGCACTGAGTATGTTTGTATTTAGAAAGAGATTATTTAAGAAATAAAAAACGTTCTATCTTATTATAACGTAAGATGATTATATGAGTTTTTGAGAAGACATTATCATGGCGATTTCATTTTGAAATATGCTTATGGTGATGTCTTTTTTAGAAGGAGATAAATGGAAAAGGTGTGAATATATTAGTGAAGGAGGAGAGGTTATGTATGTCAGTTCTATTTTGGAAATTGAAGAGGTGGCAGCATTTATTGCGAATATGAATAAAGATGCTACTCATCATGTTGGCTATTGTGGAGATGAGAAAGAGGAGTTGTTACAGACAATTATTCATGATTTTTCAGATATAGGCTGGGAACAATCTTTTGTTGCTACTTATGAGAATAATAATTTAATAGGTTTATTAGGATTTGATGTGGATGAAGTAAAGAAATGTGCAGAGATATGGGGACCGTTTATTATCGCAGAGAATTGGGAAGAAGTTGCTTTACATATGTGGAAGGAACTTATAGAAAAGGTGCCTTTTCATATTGAGAGATTTTATGGTTTTTATCATGTGGAAAATAATAATTGTGCCCGTTTAATGAGGAATTTACATGCAAAAGAACAAGGTCGACATAGTATTCTCGTTTTAAATAATATTGTGAAGCACCGTATTATATGTAATGTAGAAGAGGCTTTACCACAAGTGTTTGAGCAGTTTATCGCTTTACACAATCATGTGTTTTCTAATACGTATTATGACGGAAACGAAATTATTGAACGTTTAAGTAATACGAATAAATTATTTGTAAGTATGAAGAATGATAAGTTAGAAGGTTATGTATATGTGGAAGTAAATCCAGAGTTTCAAGAAGCGAATATCGAATTTATTGCAACCGCTGAAAATAGTAGAAGAAAAGGTGTCGGAGAGCGGTTATTACAAAAGGCAATTCAGTATATTATTTCCTTCCAAGGAATGAAGGAGATAGAATTATGTTTGAATACGAATAATGATCGTGCGATGAAATTGTACAAGAAAGTAGGATTTGAGGAGAAGGCATGTTTACAACACTATATAATAGAGTGAAAACCCATTCGTATGAAAATTATATTTCATACGAATGGGTTTTATTAATCTACTTTTCCCTCAGTTGTTACGGATTCAGAAGTAATTTGAGGTGCTAATCGTTACATAACCTTTTTTATTTTTTGAGATACTTCTTTTGTTTGCAAATTAACATCTTCTTTTCGCAGCTCCTTAAAGAGCGAAATGACCATAAGAACGACTACGATAGAAAATGGTAGTGCTGCGATGATAGCTGCGATTTGTAGTGCATTTAATCCTCCAGCTTGTAATAAAATAGCGGCAATTATCGCGATTGTTAATCCCCATATAAGTTTTAAACTATTTTTCGGTGATAAGCTTCCGTTACTCGTTTGCATGGAAACAACAAATGTTGCTGAATCAGCAGAAGTAACGAAAAATGTGGCTACTAAAATTAACCCGATAATCGTTAAAAATGTAGAGAATGGTAGATGTGAAATAACAGCAAATAATCCAATCTCTGTACCATTTTTTGCAATTTCATCAGCTATTCCAAGCGATTGGAACATTTCCATATGAATTGCGGTACCACCAAATACTGCAAACCAAAATGTACAGATAAGAGTTGGGACTAATACAACTCCAAAAATAAATTCTTTTATTGTACGCCCTTTAGAAATACGTGCGATAAATGTGCCGACGAATGGAGACCAAGAAATCCACCATCCCCAATAGAAAATAGTCCAATTTTCAATCCAAGAAGAAGATTTTTCATTAAATGCTCCTAAATTTAATCCCATACTAGGCAAAGCTCCAATATAAGAACCGAGTGTAGATGTGAAATATTTCATAATAAATACGGTTGGCCCTAAAAGTAAGAAAGAGATGAGTAAAATACCTGCAAGAGAGAAATTCAAGTTACTCAAATATTTAATCCCACGATCTAAGCCAGTTTGTGCACTTGTTAAATATAAAACAGCGAAGATAGCTATAAGTACGAGCTGGGTAAGTAAAGTGTTATGAATGGAAGGGAATAAATAGCTTAATCCTCCAGCAATTTGTTGAGCACCAATCCCAACAGATGGTACAATGCCAAACACTGTGGCTAAAACAGCTAAAATATCAACTGTTTTTCCGATACGGGAATTTTTCGATCGATTAAATAATGGAGTAACTGTAGCCCCGATAGTGCTACCTTTTTGTTTGCGGAATGTGAAATATGCAATTGTTAAAGCGACCATTGCGTATAGTGACCACGGAAAGAGTCCCCAGTGGAAAAATGAATATTGCATAGCGAGTTTGGCGCTTTCTTCTGTACCTGCTTTTCCTGTTAATGGATCTGTAAAATGTGAAATCGGTTCAGCGATTCCATAAAAGAGGAGTCCAATTCCCATTCCTGCCCCAAACAACATGGATAGCCAAGATGGATAATTATATTTTGGCTTTTCTCCATCTTTACCAAGACGAATAGAACCGTACTTAGAAAATGCTAAATAAGCAGCCAAAATAATCATTGTAGTCATAAGTAGAGAGTAAAACCACCCAAATTTATTGAGGATAAATGAGTTTAAAGAAGATGTAACACTTTGTAAATCGTAGCCTTGTATCCAACTTGCTGGGGTAATTCCCCATATAATGAATAATGTTGTTAGCAAGAAGGAGATATAAAATACACTGTTTTCTTTTTTTATCATAGAATCCCACCCTTATTTAATAAAGTTAACAATTATAATAATCATAACAATTAAGTTTTTAATTGTCAAAAAATTCTCTTTTTGTAACATGAAAGGATGTAATTTGTTTTAGGGAGGTAAAGAGCAATGCGTTCACGATATGTACAAATTATAGGAAGAAATAATATGAAATATTGCATTTTATATTGTTACATCCAGATTTTATGTTAAATTCTTGAATGGAATATTAAAATAGGGGGCAAGGATATGAACAAGAAATCAAAGATCAATAAAGTGATGCTTAGCATTAGTACAATGGCTTTATCGTTAGGGGCACTTCAAACTCATGCAGCAGCGGAAGAAAAAGTACCGTATAACGTGTTGAAAACGAAACCGGTTGGAATTGAAAAGTCGGTAGATGAAGTTGGACATATTTCAAAAGTTGATGAAACTTTATCATTTCAAGAACGTTTAAAAGTAGGAGATTTTTCACAGCGACCAGCATCTATTACGAAGAAAACTGCAGTAAAGCAAGTTAAAGAAAGCTATTCAATGGCTGATTTAAACAAAATGAATGATCAAGAATTAGTTGAAACGTTAGGCAGTATTAAGTGGCACCAAATTACAGACTTATTCCAGTTTAATGAAGATGCAAAGGCTTTTTATAAAGATAAAGGAAAAATGCAAGTCATTATAGATGAATTAGCTCATAGAGGTAGTACATTTACGAAAGATGATTCAAAAGGAATTCAAACGTTTACTGAAGTGTTGCGTTCAGCTTTTTATCTTGCATTTTATAATAGTGAATTAAGCGACTTAAATGAAAGAAGCTTCCAGGATAAATGTTTACCTGCTTTAAAAGCAATCGCAAAAAATCCAAACTTTAAGCTTGGTACAGTTGAACAAGATACAGTCGTATCTGCATACGGTAAATTAATTAGTAATGCTTCAAGCGATGTTGAAACGGTTCAATACGCATCGAATATTTTAAAGCAATACAATGATAATTATACTACTTATGTAAATGATCGAATGAAGGGACAAGCAATATACGATATTATGCAAGGTATTGACTATGATATACAGTCGTACTTAACTGAGGCTCGTAAAGAAGCGAATGAAACGATGTGGTATGGAAAAGTAGATGGGTTTATTAATGAAATAAATCGTATTGCTCTTCTAAATGAAGTAACGTCAGAAAATAAATGGCTCGTTAATAATGGAATTTATTTTGCTAGCCGTTTAGGGAAGTTTCATAGCAATCCAAATAAAGGATTAGAGGTTGTTACAAAAGCCATGCATATGTACCCGCGCTTAAGTGAACCTTATTTTGTTGCGGTAGAACAAATTACAACAAATTATAATGGTAAAGATTATAGCGGGAATACAGTAGATTTAGAGAAAATACGTAAAGAAGGAAAAGAGCAATACTTACCAAAAACGTATACATTCGACGATGGATCAATTGTGTTCAAAACAGGAGATAAAGTATCAGAAGAAAAAATTAAGAGACTATATTGGGCTGCGAAGGAAGTAAAGGCACAGTATCACCGTGTAATTGGAAATGACAAAGCGTTAGAGCCAGGAAATGCGGATGATGTATTAACGATCGTAATTTATAATAGTCCAGATGAATATCAGTTAAATAGACAATTGTATGGATATGAAACAAACAACGGTGGAATTTATATTGAAGAGACAGGTACATTCTTTACATATGAGCGTACACCAGAGCAAAGTATTTATAGTTTAGAAGAGTTATTCCGTCATGAATTTACTCATTACCTGCAAGGTAGATATGAAGTACCAGGTCTATTTGGAAGAGGAGATATGTATCAAAATGAAAGGTTAACTTGGTTCCAAGAAGGAAATGCAGAGTTTTTCGCAGGATCTACTCGTACGAATAACGTTGTACCAAGAAAGAGCATAATTAGCGGATTATCATCTGATCCTGCAAGCCGTTATACAGCAGAGCGTACACTATTTGCTAAATACGGTTCTTGGGATTTCTATAATTACTCGTTCGCATTGCAGTCTTACTTATATACGCATCAGTTTGAAACATTTGATAAAATTCAAGATTTGATTCGTGCGAATGATGTGAAAAATTATGATGCATATCGTGAAAATCTAAGTAAAGATCCTAAGTTAAATAAAGAGTATCAAGAGTATATGCAGCAGTTAATTGATAATCAAGATACATACACTGTACCAGAAGTAGCTGGTGATTATTTAGCTGAACATGCAACGAAGTCATTAACAGCGGTGAAGAAAGAAATTAGTGATACGTTGCCTATGAAAGATACAAAAATGACAAAACATAATTCTCAATTCTTTAATACATTTACATTAGAAGGTACGTATACAGGAAGTGTCACAAAAGGTGAATCAGAAGATTGGAAAGAAATGAGTAAAAGAGTAAATGAATCTTTAGAACAATTGGCGCAAAAAGAATGGAGTGGCTACAAAACTGTTACAGCTTACTTCGTTAATTATCGTGTGAATAGTTCAAATGAATTTGAATATGATGTAGTCTTCCATGGAATTGCGAAAGATGATGGAGAAAATAAAGCTCCAACAGTTAATATAAATGGCCCTTATAATGGGCTTGTAAAAGAGGGAATTCAATTTAAAAGTGATGATTCAAACGATGAAGATGGAAAAATTGTTTCTTATTTATGGGAATTTGGAGATGGAAGCACAAGTGCAGAAGTGAATCCAGTACATGTATATGAAAAAGAAGGTTCTTATAAAGTATCGTTAAGAGTAAAAGACGATAAAGGAAAAGAGAGCAGAAGCGAAACAACTGTTACGATTAAAGATGGAAGTTTAACAGAATCAGAACCAAATAATCGTCCAGAGGAAGCAAATCGTATCGAGCTAAATAGTAAGATAAAAGGTAGTCTTATTGGCGGGGACCACACTGATGTTTATACATTTAATGTAGCATCAGCGAAAGATATCGATATTTCTGTTTTAAATGAGTATGGAATTGGGATGACATGGGTACTTCACCATGAATCAGATATGCAAAATTATGCGGCTTACGGTCAAGCTAATGGGAATCATATAGAAGCAAAATTTAATGCAAAACCAGGTAAGTATTACTTGTATGTATATAAATATGATAATGGCGATGGAACATACGAATTGTCAGTAAAATAAGTGCTTTTCCAATGTATGTTTAACTTTACTTTTTGTGGAAAATAGTATATTATATAGATATATAATATATCGGTTATTTTCTAGGAGGAGCCTGTCACAATAGGTTTCTCCTGTTCTTTTTTAGAGGCCTGTCTTACAGGCTTTTATTTAAAAGGTAAATGACTGAAAATTAAGAACAATAATCTTTGAAAGAGGTGGGGCATACACATAACAAAAAAGGGGATTGTTTAAGAGAGGGGGATAAGAAATGGCTTTGTTTGGTTATCCACTTGAAACAATTTATTTATACGGATTTATTATTGCTACTATACTCACTGTTATTTATATCTTTTTTGGAGATATATTTGAATCGATATTTAGTTTTGGGGGCGGATCTGTATCCGTTGTTACTTTATTACTTAGTTTTTTCGCCATGTTATGTGGGCTTAGTTATATAGGAGAGTACTTATTCTCCTTTAATAGTATTACTATTTTCGGGGCTGCATTTGCTATATCTTTTATCGGTGTTTTCATCATGAAAATACTAATTTTAAAACCGATTGCAGAAGCAGAACAAAATACGATGCAACGTATGGATGAATTTATCGGTTGCAAAGGAGAAGTCATTACGACAATTCCTACAGAAGGATTTGGTGAAGTATTAATTTCATCCCAATTTGGAAGTAATGCAATCCCAGCTAAAACTGTTGGAAAAAAAGATATTTCGCAAGGAACAGAGGTTATTATCGAGGGAGTCCAAGATGGTGTTTTACTTGTACAAAACATCGCTTATTCTTTAAAGAAACCAAAATTATAAGGGGGAACTTACATGACGATTCCATTAATTATCGGTGGAGTTTTACTCGCAATTTTAATTCTACTCATTTTAGTATTTATTACGAAGTATCGTACGGTTGGTCCGGATGAAGCGTTAATTGTTACAGGGAACTGGCTTGGTGGAGGAAAGAATGTAGTTACCACTGATGATGGAAAGAAGATTAAGATTATTCGCGGGGGCGGTACTTTCGTAGTTCCAATTATGCAGAGAGCAGAGCCTTTAAGCTTATTAAACTATAAATTAGAAGTTGGTACACGTGATACGTATACGAAACAAGGTGTACCGATCACAGTAAACGGTGTTTCTATTATTAAAGTGGGATCAACAATTGAAGAAGTTTCCACAGCAGCTGAACAATATTTAGGAAAAGAAACAGAAGAGTTAAAAATAGAAGCAAAAGAAGTTTTAGAAGGGCATCTCCGTGCTATCTTATCTTCTATGACAGTAGAAGATGCGTATAGTAATAGAGAGCAATTTGCTCAAAAGGTACATGAAGTAGCTTCTACAGATTTAAAGAAGATGGGACTTCGCATTGTTTCTTTCACAATTAAAGAAATAATGGATAAAAACGGATACTTAGATGCGCTTGGTCAGCCCCAAATTGCGACAGTTAAGCGTGATGCAACAATTGCGAATGCAGAGCGTGAAAAAGAAGCACGTATTGAAAAAGCCCGTGCTGAAAAAGAGGCAAAAGAAGCAGAATATCAACGTGATGCACAAATCGCTGAAGCTGAAAAACATAAAGAATTAAAAGTACAGTCTTATAAGAGAGAACAAGAACAAGCGCGTGCAGATGCGGATCTTTCTTACGAATTACAACAAGCGAAAGCACAACAAGGTGTTACAGAAGAGCAAATGCGCGTTAAAATCATTGAGCGTGAAAAGCAAATTGAGTTAGAAGAAAAAGAAATTGCGCGTCGTGAAAAGCAATATGATGCAGAAGTTAAGAAAAAAGCCGATGCAGATCGCTATGCTGTTGAGCAATCAGCGGAAGCAGAAAAAGTAAAACAAATTAAAAAAGCCGATGCGGATCAATATAAGATTGAAGCAGAAGCGAGAGCACGTGCAGAAGAAGTACGTGTAGAAGGTTTAGCGAAGGCGGAAATTGAAAAAGCACAAGGTCAAGCGAAAGCGGAAGTACAAAAAGCGCAAGGTACAGCAGAGGCAGATGTTATTAGATTAAAAGGTTTAGCAGAAGCAGAAGCGAAACAAAAAATCGCAGAAGCATTTGAATTATATGGTCAAGCGGCAATTATGGATATGGTTCTTAAAATGCTTCCAAGTTATGCGAAGGAACTTGCAAGTCCGCTTAGTAATATTGATAAAATCACAGTTGTCGATACAGGCGGCGGTGGTAAAAATAGCGGGGCCGGAAAAGTTGCGGGTTATGCGACTGATTTAATGGCAACGATGCAAGAAACGTTAAAAGCTTCTTCTGGCATTGACTTAAAAGAGCTATTAGAAGGATTTGCAGGAAAAGGAGCGGTACAACAATTATCAAGCGATAAACCTGTTGTATCTGTAGTAGAAGATGAGAAAAAAAAAGTAGATAAAGAATAGTAAGGTGGAAAGAACCTCTAGTAAGTGAAATACTAGAGGTTCTCCTATGAATTATAATATTTCGAATAATATACATTTTTATACATTGTTTTAATTATTTAATTTATATAGAATGAAAAAGATATGTATCAATTCTTTAGATGTATAAAAAGATAGAGAGTCTCATTGATACATTTAAATCGTATTATTTTTATAGAAAGATTAAATGTTAATTAATTACATTTAAAACGGTATGGAGGGGTAGAAGTATGTTTCAAGGGAAATTAAGGAGTAGTAGTTTAAAAACAAAGTTACTTGTATCATTTATTATTATTTTAATTCTTCCAAGTATTGTAATTGGTTGGACGTCTTATCAACAGGCGAAGACGAATTTTAATGAAACAATTTTAAACTCGGCGAAAGATAATATAAAAATTTTGGATAATGTAATTAATAAGGAATTGGATAGTAAAAAAATAGATGCAACTTATTTTACGAAATTATTTACACAATCAAGTTACCAAGCAGATCAAATTCAAAACATACAGAATAAACTAGAAGAATACAATAAACTGCATCCAGAAATGGAAGCAATCTATACAGGATCTAGTAATGGACAGTTCATTCAATCACCAGCTATTCAGATGCCAGATGGATATAATCCTACAGAAAGAGATTGGTATAAAGAGGCAGTGAAGAAAAGCGGAGAAGTAATTGTAACTGCTCCATATAAGTCAAAAACGACAGGAAATATTGTTATTACACTAGCAAAACAAAACGAGGATAAAAGTGGAGTTCTTGGGATTGACTTAATCATTAATGATATTGTTACTACTTCTAAGATGGTTAATATCGGTAAGGAAGGATATGTAGCGATATTTGATCAAGATAAAAATGTAGTAGCGCACCCGAAAATGAAGCCAGGAGAGAAATTAGAAGAGAAACTTAGTAAAGAATTGTATAAACAGGAAGCTGGGGATTTTCATTATTCATTAGATGGTGAAGATCGCAATATCACTTTTAAAACGAATAAGAAAACTGGATGGAAAATAGCAGGAATTATGCCTTCCAAAGAAATTATCGAAGCGGCTGAACCTATTTTCTATAAAACAATAACTGTTCTTGGAATTTCACTAATAATCGGTGGGATTGTAATTTACTTCATAATTGCGTCTATTATTAAACCGTTAAAACAACTTGTCATATCATCGAAGAAGATTAGTGAAGGTGATTTAACAGAATCAATTACAGTTCATTCTAAAGATGAAATTGGACAGCTAGGAGAAAGTTTTAACGAGATGGCTGCATCGTTACAAAGTGTCATTTCCAATATAAACACTTCAGCAAGTCATGTAGCGGCATCTTCAGAAGAATTAACAGCTAGTATGAAGCAGACAAGCGAAGCAACGGAACAAATTACACAGGCTATAGAGCAAGTATCAAGTGGTGCAGAAATACAAACGAAAGAAGTTGAAGAAGGAGCAACATTGTTAGAAGAAGTTACAGAAGGAATTCAGCGTGTTGCAGATAGTTCTTCATTAGTATCTACAGCCTCTATGTATACGAAGAAAAAAGCTGAAAATGGTGGGAAGTTAGTTGAACAAACTGTGAATCAAATGCAATTAATTCATGAGTCTGTTTCACAGTCAGACAAAATCATTGGTTTGTTAGACGATAAGTCGAAACAAATTGGAGCAATCCTTGAAGTAATTCAACATATTGCAGAACAGACAAATTTATTAGCGTTAAATGCGGCAATTGAGGCTGCGAGAGCTGGAGAGCAAGGTAGAGGATTTGCAATTGTAGCAGATGAAGTGCGAAAGCTAGCAGAACAATCAGGACAGTCTTCTACGGAAATTGGGAAACTAGTGAAAGAGATTCAATTTGATATAAAAGAAACAGTAAGCTCTATGAATCAAGTTGGAGCAGAAGTACAATCAGGACTTGTAGTTGCAAATGAAACGAAGCAAAGCTTTGTCGAAATATTGAAGTCTACAAATGATACAGTTGTACAAATTGATAGCATGGTAGATGTAGCAAAACAAATGACGGTAGATGCAAAACAAGTAAGTGCATCTATTAATGAAATTGCAGCTACGATTGAAGAAAATGCCGCAAGTGTTCAAAATATTGCTGGTTCCTCTGAGGAACAATTAGCTTCAGTAGATGAAATAAATGCAGCAGCAGTCCATTTATCACAAATGGCAGAAGAATTACAAGAGATGATTGGTAAGTTTAAAATATAATAATAAACTGTTAAGAAACGAAGTAGTACTTATGCTTCGTTTCTTTTTTTATGAAGATAAAAAAGAAAGAAATATATAGTAACCGTGTTATGATAATAAAAAACTGTATTTTCTTTAAATTCTATCTTTAATCATGTTAGGGGAATGGTTTTGAAATTTAAAAAATTAAAACTCCAACCGAGAATTACATTAACTATTAGTACACTTATTTTAGTTGTACTTATGCTAACGAGTTATTTATTTTATTACATATTATCTGAAACGGTAGAAGAGCAAATTGGTAAACGGGCTTTGCATGTTGCGAAAACAGTTGCCGCGATACCAGAAATTCAGGAAGCTTTTCAAAAAGAAAATCCAGCTTCTATTATTCAGCCAATCGCAGAAAAAATTCGAATTGATACAGAGGCTGACTTTATTGTAGTTGGAAACAAAGAGGGGATTCGTTATGCACATCCTGAGCGAGATAAAATAGGAGAAAAAATGGTTGGCGGAGATAATAAAGGCGTTTTATTAGAAGGGAAATCTTATGTTTCTAAAGCTAATGGATCATTAGGCCCTTCGTTGCGTGGGAAAGTCCCAGTCCGTAACCAGGAAAATGAAATTATTGGTGTGGTGTCTGTTGGGTTTTCAATGGCTGATATTCATGGAGCGGTAGAAGTGTATGGAAAGCGTGTATTTTGGATTACAATAATAGGTCTTTTAATTGGGATAATCGGCTCTATATATTTAGCGGCAAGTATAAAAAGAATGATGTTCGGGATGGAACCAGAAGAAATTTCATCTTTATATGAAGAGCATAGTACAGTGATTCAATCTGTACGTGAAGGGATTATTGTAATCGATAAAAATGGCATGATTAGTTTAGTCAATCAAGCAGCTTATGATATTCTTTCGCTAGATAAGCAACAAAATATTATTGGGGAATTTATTTTAAATGTAATTCCTAATTCAACGATACTAGATGTACTTCAAACTGGTGAAGAACAGTTTGATCGTCAATTAAATATAAAAGGACAGGCTGTTATTGCGAACCGTCTACCTATTAAAGTAAAGAATAAAGTAACTGGCGTTGTATCGAGCTTACGTTTGAAATCTGAAATGGATCAGTTAACAGCAGAATTATCTCAGACGAAGCAATATACAGAGGCATTACGAGCGCAAACGCACGAATATAACAATTTATTGTATACGCTTTCAGGTCTTATCCAATTAGAATCATACGAAGATGCTTTAGAGCTTATTCATAAGGAAACAGCGGTATATCAAGATTTTGTTCAATTTATTATGAAGCGGATTCAAAATCCATGGCTAGGTGGAATTTTAATTGGATTTTATAATAGAGCACGAGAGTTGAAGATTGATTTTATGCTAGATAGAGAAAGTGGTTTAGACAAATTAAGTCCACATATTGAGAGTAATTATGTCGTTTCTATTTTAGGGAATTTAATTACGAATGCATTTGAAGCAATTGAAAAAAATGAAGAGAATGATAAGAAAGTAAGGATGTTTGTAACTGATATTGGAGAAGAAATATTAATTGAAGTGGAAGATTCAGGGCAAGGGATTCATGATGAAATAATTACTGGCATATTCTATAAAGGCTTTTCGACGAAAGAAGGAGGAGAGCGAGGATATGGATTAGCAAAAGTGAAAGAGTTAGTAGAAGATTTAAATGGAAGTATTGCAATCGAAAAAGGGGATTTAGGTGGTGCGTTATTTATTATTGCACTACCGAAAGAGAGAGGCGAATAGTAATGGGTGAGGAGATTGAAGTATTAATTGTAGAAGATGATATTCGGATTGCAGACATTCATCGTCGTTTTACTGAAAAAATTGAGGGATTTAAAGTAATTGGAACGGCAACGACTGGAGAACAAGCGAAAGAATGGCTAGAGCTTGTGAAGCCACAGCTTGTTTTATTAGATGTGTACTTACCTGATATGCAAGGAACGGAACTTGTCACATATATTAGGCATCATTTGCACGATACAGATATTATTATGATTACAGCGGCATCGGAAACAGATGTAGTAAGGCACGCGCTGCGAGGTGGAGTAACAGATTATATCGTAAAGCCACTAATGTTTGACCGATTTAAAGCAAGTCTGGAAGGCTATCAAAAAAAGATTATACAGTTAAAGAAAAACAATCAATTATCTACGGAGCAAATTGAATATTTATGGTCTCAAAGAGGCGTGAAGGGAGATCAAATAGAATATGCCCCGAAAGGGATAGATCCTTATACTTTAGCGAAAGTAAAAAAGCATATGTTAACAGTTAATGAAGAAGGGATTACAGCAGAAATGTTAAGCTCAATGATTGGAGTAAGCCGATCAACGGCAAGGCGCTATTTAGAGTATTTGATATCTAGGAAGAAAGTCCACGCAGAGCTAATATATGGAAGTGTTGGGAGACCGGAGAGACGTTATTTTCTTGTTTCTTCATAATAAAAAACAGTAGAGGATTTTATTTCTTCTACTGTTTTTTTGCATCTTATATTGGAATAATCCCAATCACAATTCCGGTAATTAACATAACCATTGTCGTTCCAACGGCCCACAATAAAGTGAAGCGTTGATGTTCACCGAAATCAACTTTGGCCATTCCGACCAATAAATAAGTGGAAGCGACAAGAGGACTTAATAAGTGAACGGGTTGTCCAAGTAAGGAAGCACGTCCCATTTCAGCTGCACTAATTCCGTAAGTAGCAGCAGCTTTCGTCAAAATAGGTAATACCCCGAAGTAAAATGCATCATTAGACATGAAAAATGTGAATGGCATACTGAGAAGTGCTGTAATAATTGGTAGTTGTGGTCCAAGTGCATCTGGTATAAGAGTTACTACACTGTTAGCCATTGCATCTACCATTTTTGTTCCAGATAAAATACCAGTGAAAATACCGGCAGCAAATACGAGAGAAACAACTGCTAATACATTCCCTGCATGAGAAGCAATACGTTCTTTCTGTTGCTGTAAGTTTGGATAGTTAATCATAACAGCGATAGCAAAAGCGACTGTAAATAAAACAGGTAACGGCATAACTTCTAGTATGAGACAGACAAGTAATGTGGCGGTTAATAAAAAGTTAATCCATAGAAGTTTAGGACGTTTATGCACTGCTGCTTCGACAGTTGCAGCTTGCTCATCCATTGTTTGCATTTGTTTTAAATACTGTACATCCATAATTCCTAAACGTTTTCTTTCTTTTTTTCCAAGATAGTAGGCAACGAAAACAACCCAAATTGCACCAGCAATCATTCCTGGAATAAGAGGTGTAAATAATTCGGAAGCCTCAAGTCCAAGTGCGCTCATAACACGAGCTGTGGGTCCACCCCAAGGTGTAAGATTTGTTACCCCTGCCCCTAACATAACAACTCCAGCTAATATGAGGGGGTTCATTCCAAGGCGCTTATATAGTGGATACATTGCGGAAACTGTAATCATGTATGTTGTTGTACCATCACCATCTAGAGAAACGATAATAGTCAATATAGCCGTTCCGACAACGATTTTTAAAGGATCTCCTTTTACAAATTTTAAAATCTTACTAATGACAGGATCGAATAAACCGCTATCAATCATAATTCCAAAATATAAAATAGCGAACATAAGCATAATACCAGTAGGTGCTAATTTTTGAATCCCCTCTAACATCATTGGCCCCATATTGGCATAGAATCCGCCAATTAATGCAAAAACACTCGGAATTAATATTAATGCTACTAGCGCTGACATACGTTTCGTCATAATTAAAAACATAAAGACAAATACCATCGCAAATCCAAGTAGTGCTAACATGTAATTTCCCCCTCAAAAGAATGATTGCGCTTTCAAAATAGAATAAAAATTCAGAAAAAGGTTTTTTATTTATAATAAAAGCATCTATTCAAATGGTAAATAATTTGAAAAATAACATCATTAGAAGCATAATTTTTATTTTGTTCATTTTGTTCACGGTAGTTAATTTGAATTTTTAAAAAGTAAGCTGCTTCTCGTAAGAATGGTAGAATAAGATGAAAATAGTGAAGTGTGAAATAGGGAGTAGATGTTATATGAAAACGAGAATTGAAGAGATTTATAGCTCTTATGAAGGAAAAGTAGAGGAGATTTTTATTAATGAATCTTCTTACGTATATGAATGGGAAAAATTACTGATGATCCGAAAAAATGACGGTGAGCTTAAAAAAATTGCAGTCGGGATTAGTGGAAATATAAGATTGGTAAATGTAGAAGTTGGACAGGAAATTAGTGCGGATACATTATTAGTTAAATTAGAAGATGATTTGTTAATTACAGGTTGCGAGTGATGAGAGATGTGTAGAAATAACTACACATCTTTTTTGGTTTCCTATATTACAAAAAGCACATTGTTTTTTCACAAATCTCACACAACCTTTTGGTATTCTTTTCGTGGAGTATACGGTTTCTAGGGAGGAATATTGATGAAAGTAAAATATGTCGTACTTGCTATATGTTTATGTTTCGTATTTACGGTAGTCGGGTGTGGGAAAAAGGAAACAGCAGCTGTTGCCATTGATGAGAAACATGATAAATGTGATATTTGCCAAATTGGGGTAACAGATAATCAATTTGCAACAGAAATTATTTTAGAAAATGGAAAAGCGTTAAAGTTTGATGATATCGGTTGTATGTATAAATGGATGGAGATCAACTCAGATGAAAAGACGAAAGAGAAATTTGTCCGAGATTATGATTCGAAAGATTGGATTTCGTTAGAAGACGCTACTTACGTATATGATAAAACAATAACGACACCGATGGCTTATAATGTCATTTCATTTAAAAATAAAAAAGATGCAGAGAGCTTTGTATCTAACTATAAGGGGAAAGTTCTTTCGTATAAAGAGCTAGCAGAGCATAAATGGGAAATGAATAAAGAAATGATGGGGAAACCGAAAGCAGGAAATCATGGTGGACATCATTAATAGAAAAAGACAACTATGTAGTTGTCTTTTTCTATTATTACTCAGGTGCAAATATAGAAAAGGTGTAAAATTTTTAGCAGAACGGTTACAATGGAATATAGTAACCTAAAGCAATCATTTATGTACTTTTTAGAAATATATACAAATGCGGTAAAAACGTGCTAAACTAATTGCTTCATAATGTTAATGATGGGGCCATCAGGCGTATCATTTCAATAGGTTGAGAAACATAGTATAAGCTTAAGATAATCCGATTAAAGAAGGAATCTAAAGGGCTTATGGATAAATGTACTCAAGAAGAGTTATTGTATGTGATGGAGGAATGGTTAAGAAAACATTATCTTTCATAGGAGCTGTAGTTGTGAGAAAACAAAAAATTTTATTATGTATTTTATTAGGACTTTTAATGACGGTAGTGGCTTGCGATAAGCAAGAAGAACCAGAATCGAAACCGGTTCATGTGAAAAATGAAAAGAAAAAAGAGAAGCATAAAGAACAGGAAGAATCTAAAGAAGAGAAAAGTATAAATTTAATGGACAAACAGTTGTTACTTTCAGCTACTCTTGGAGACACAGAGACAGCTATGAAGTTGATTCAGGATGGAGCGAATATAAACGTAGAAGGTGACAACGGAGAAACGCCTGTCCTTGCAGCGACGTACCAAAATCATGTAGAGACAGTTAAAGCATTAATTGGTGCAGGTGCTAATATTGAAATTAAAGATGAGAAAAAAAGTAATCCACTTCTTTATGCAAGTAGAGAAGGATATACGGATATTGTAAAAGTATTAATTAATGCAGGAGTTAATACGAAAGAAACGACTAGGTCAGGTGGGACAGCACTTATTTCTGCATCTGAACGTGGCCATGTAGAGGTTGTTAAAGAATTATTAGAGCATACAGATATTGATGTGAATTATAAAAATGAACGTGGTGGAACAGCGCTATTAGAAGCAATTGTATTAGGAAATGGTAGTGAAAACCATAAGAAAGTAATTCAATTGCTTATTGATCACGGTGCAGATGTAAACATGGCTAACAAGGAACATCTGACGCCACTGCAATACGCTGAAAAAAGAGGTTTTAAAGATATTGTAAATATGTTGAGGTTAGCTGGAGCGAATGAAGTAGTACAGCCACAACAACCAGTAGAGTAAAAAACGAAAAATAATCCCATTTAGATAGACAGAATGAAGAAATCAGTTAGTATGATGGATTCAGTAATGTGTATTTAAATGGGATTTTTATTTTGAACATGAAAAATAGATTATGAATGGATGGTAAATGGAGTAAATAAGGAGGATAAAAATGAGGCTCTCAAAACTTGATTTAATAGTAATTCAGGCAGAGGTTTTATTTGTTCATAATCGAGTAGGAAAAATGAAATATGTAAATGAACAAGGAAATCCGAAAGCACCACGTTTTTTTCTTGGCAGAACTCGTGAAGGGAGTATAACGAGATATCATTGTAATGTGGATGATGAAACGGTAAGTAAGATTGAGAAGTTAATTCGAGAACCTTCAAAGCATATAGAGATAGCAAAGATTATTAATATATTAAATGAAGAAAGAACAGTGGAAAATATTTGGATGGGTCCTGCTTTCATGTTTCATAGTAATTTACATAAGCCGACTAGAACAATACAAATAACTGAGAAGAATAGAGAGCTTTTGCGAGAAAATTTTCCTAATCTAATAGAACAGATGGAATGGAGGAAACCTTATTTTGCAATTGTAAAAAATGAAAAGGTAGTTTCTGTTTGTTGCAGTGCCAGAAGTACGCCCGTAGCTGCTGAGGCAAGTGTGGAAACTTTAGCGGAATTTCAAGGGAATGGATATGGTACTGATGTTGTTACAGCCTGGGCCTTATCAATACAAGAGGAAAAGCGCATTCCACTTTATAGTACTGCTTGGGATAATTTTGCTTCGCAAGCAGTGGCAAGCAAACTAAAACTTATTAACTATGGAATGAATTTACATATTGATTGAATTTTAAGTATTGTTTCGTTCTATTTGTTTGTATTTAAATATATAGATTAATGTAAATGGTGATATGGTGAATATTAACATTCGGTTAACACCTAATTAACAATCTATCAAAACTGACTTAATAAATGCGTAATATAGTAAAGGTAACAAAATAACTAGGGTAGAGAACATTTGAGAACACCCACTTACATATAATGTGCCACTTTCTTAGGTGTGCTCTATTCCCTAGAGTTCAAATAAGGAGAAAGGCGTTCTATGTAAGTAGGTGTTTTTAGTTTGGATAAAAATAGAACAGTTAGGTGGAATAAATGTTTAAAGAACCTTATATTGCGATGATAAAGGATTGGAAAGGATACAAAGCATACAAAAAATTGCCGAAAACAGTTTTTCTTATGACTGGTTCAATGCTGGAATTACCAGAGCGTGTATATGAATTGCAGAAACATGGACATGATGTATTTCTTCATTGTGATTTTATACAAGGTTTAAATACGAATACAGAGGAAGCGCTTTTGTATATTCAAGATGTTATCGGGGCACAAGGTATTATTTCAACAAAGGGTTCGACAATTCGAAATGCTAATAAAATTGGATTGAAAACAATTCAACGTATTTTTATTGTAGATACTTTATCTCTTACTAAATCAATTGAAAATTGTAAAACGACTAGACCAAATGCAGTAGAGATTATGCCGGGGATTATGCCTTCTATAATTAAACAGCTAGTAGAGGAAATAGAGTTTCCTATTATTGCAGGCGGGTTGATTCAAACGCGAGAAGTTGCGGAAATTGCAATTCGTGCAGGAGCAAGTGCGATTTCAACAAGTCATTATGAAGTATGGATACATGAAGAAAAAAGGAGTGCAACTTTGTGATTGAATTGAAAAATGTTTCAAAGGTATATAAAAATGCAGAAGAGACAGCGGTTAAAGGCGTATCGGTTCATATTAAGAAGGGCGAATTTTTTGTTTTAGTTGGACCTTCGGGATGCGGGAAAAGCACATTATTACGAATGATCGCTGGCTTAGAAGAGATTTCTTCGGGAGATTTAATTATTAATGAACGTGTTGCAAATGATCTAGAGCCGAAAGACCGTAATCTATCAATGGTATTTCAAAATTATGCATTATATCCACACTTATCTGTAGAAGAAAATATTTTATTTGGACTTAAGGTAAGAAAAGTACAAAAAGAAGAGCGACAAAAGCGACTAATGGAAGCTATTGAAATGGTAGGACTGAAAGAGTATGTGAAAATGAAACCAGGTCAATTATCAGGCGGACAAAGACAGCGTGTTGCGCTTGCTAGGGCGATCGTGAGTCAAGCACCAATCTGTTTAATGGATGAACCACTTTCGAATTTAGATGCGAAATTACGTGCGCAAATGAGAATTGAAATTAGAGAAATTCAGCAGCGATTAGGAATTACGATGATTTACGTTACCCACGATCAAATAGAAGCGATGACTATGGGAGATCGTATCATGGTTTTAAATAAAGGAAGTATACAGCAAGTTGGAACACCACTTGACATATATAACGAACCAGCAAACGAATTTGTTGCAAGCTTTATAGGTTCTCCTTCTATGAATATAAATGATGGAGAAGTGGATAAAGAAAAAGGTGTATTACATATAGGGAAATTGCAAATTCCATTATCTATTGGACAGTTAAAGCAATTACCAGAAGGAATAATTCGTATAGGCATGCGTCCTGAGCATATTGCACTGTCTGAGGAAGGACAAGAAGTGACGCTGCAATCTGTAGAAGTATTAGGGAATGAATCTATATTAAACTTTGCGGTAAATGGAACAACTTGGAGTGCGAAAGTCATCGGACAGTTACTCTTGAACAAAGGTGACAAAGTAAAATTATTATTCTCACAAGAAAAGTTATGCTTCTTTAACGAAAACACGAATGAACGCTTAAAAGTGGTAGCTGAAGAAGAGTTGAAAGTGGTGGCGAAATAATGATCGAAGTAAGTAAGTTACCAGTTCAAACAAAGGTGTCAAAAAAGAAAAAAATATGGGGGAGAACGAAAGATTTAAGAATAGGATTATTGTTTTTGGCGCCATCTATTTTGCTATTTTCGATTTTTCTGTTCTATCCATTGTTTAGGACGATTTACTATAGTTTTTATTTAACCGATATACATGGAGAAGCTAATCTTTTCGTTGGCTTAGAAAATTATCAATATTTATTCTCTGATCCAGCCTTCTACAAAAGTATAAAATCAACTTTACTATTTGTTTTATATACAGTGCCTACAAGTATTATATTTGCTTTGTTTCTTGCATTGATTGCAAATGGAAAGGTAAGAGGTATTGGGTTATTCCGAGTTCTGTTTTCTTCGACGATGGGAATTTCAGTAGCTGCTAGTGCAGTGATTTGGCTATTTTTATTTCATCCAAGTGTAGGATTATTTAATAATATATTAGCCGCTATGAATCTTCCTGCAATCGCATGGTTAACGAGCCCGGACTGGGCACTATTCTCTGTATCAGTTACAACAGTTTGGGTGAATACAGGGTTTGCATTTTTAGTTATATTAGGTGGTTTACAAAATATCGATACGTCTTTATATGAGAGTGCATCTATAGATGGTGCTAGTTATTTATATAAGCTTCGCCGTGTTACATTACCGATGCTATCGCCAACTTTATTCTTTATTGTAACAGTAACGTTAATTAGTGCGTTCCAAAGCTTTGGACAAATTGATATTTTAACGCACGGTGGACCGAATGATGCAACGAATTTAATTGTGTACTCGATTTACAAAGAGGCGTTTGTGAATCATCAATTTGGAACAGCAAGTGCACAAGCGATGGTATTATTTGTTTTCATTTTCATTGCTACATTACTTCAATTTAAGTTTGCTGAGAGAAAGGTGCATTATAAATGATTGTTAAACAGTGGAAGCAAAATTTCCTATTATACATGCTGCTCATAATTAGTGCAGTAATGGTATTTTTTCCTGTACTGTATGCGTTTTTAATAAGCTTTATGACACCAGACGATATTCAAATGAGAAGGTTATTTCCAACTCAATTTACTTTTGATAATTTCATTAATATTTTTCAAAAAGTACCACTTTTTACATACTTATATAACAGTTTAATTGTATCGACAGTCGTTATGATTGGACAACTTATCGTATCAAGCTTAGCGGCGTATGCTTTTGTTTTTCTTCAATTTAAAGGGAGAAACTTAATTTTCTTCCTGTTTATTTCAACGATGCTTATTCCGTGGGAAGCAACGATGGTACCTAACTTTTTAACGATTCAAAACTTTGGCTGGATCAATAGTTTCGCTGGGATGACAGTGCCGTTTTTTGCAACAGCTTTCGGTATTTTCTTGTTACGTCAACATTTTATGACACTCCCGAATGAACTGAAAGAAGCTGCTTTTATTGAAGGGATTGGAAATATAAGATTTTTATTCAGCGTTGTAATACCGTATTGTAAAACGAGTTTTATTACGCTTGGAGTATATAGCTTTTTAACAACATGGAATATGTATTTATGGCCACTTTTAGTGACCACTGATGAAAAAGTAAGAACAGTGCAAATCGGTGTAAAGCAGCTTCAGTCTCAAGAAGTTGCAACTGATTGGGGAAGCGTAATGGCCGGTGTTACGGTTATCGTTATTCCAACATTGATTTTACTATTTTTAGGGCAAAAGCAATTACAACAAGGATTAACAAAAGGTGCAATTAAATAACTAAGAGAAGGTGAGATTTAAATGAGTCTAGTTAAAAAAGGTGCTGCTTTATTAATGGCAGCAACAATGGCATTATCTAGTGCCGCTTGTTCAAATAGTAAAACAGAGGGAAAACCTGAAGCACAGGCAAAAGTAGCACCAGTTGAAAAAAATGGTGATAAAACTGTAATTCGCTTCTGGCATGCGATGGGTGGAAAAACACAAGGAGTACTAGATGGTCTTGTTGCAGACTATAATAAGTCGCAAAATAAATACGAGATAAAGGCAGAGTTCCAAGGGACATATGAAGAGTCTTTAACGAAATTTAGAACGATGTCTGCAACGAAAGAAGCGCCAGCTCTTGTTCAATCGAGTGAAATTACAACGAAATATATGATTGATAGCAAAAAAATCACACCAATTGATAGCTGGATAAAAAAAGATAAGTACGATACGTCAAAATTAGAAAAAGCAATTACAAATTATTATTCAGTTGATGGAAAAATGTATTCTATGCCATTTAATTCATCTACACCAGTATTAATTTATAATAAAGATGCTTTTGCAAAGGCGGGCTTAGATCCAGAGAAAGCTCCAAAAACATATGCGGAATTACAAGAAGCAGCGAAAAAGTTAACGATTAAAGAAGGCGGAAATGTAAAACAATATGGATTCTCCATGCTTAACTACGGTTGGTTCTTTGAAGAATTGTTAGCGACACAAGGTGCTTTATATGTAGATAACGAAAACGGTCGTAAGGATGCTGCAAAGAAGGCGGTATTTAACGGTAAAGAAGGACAGAAAGTATTTGGAATGTTAGATGATTTAAATAAAGCTGGCGCCCTTGGAAAGTATGGAGCAAGTTGGGATGATATTCGTGCTGCGTTCCAGTCTGGACAAGTTGCTATGTATTTAGATTCTTCAGCAGGTGTTCGTGATTTAATTGATGCATCTAAGTTTAATGTAGGTGTTTCATATATTCCATATCCAGAGGATTCGAAACAAAATGGTGTTGTTATTGGGGGAGCATCATTATGGATGACGAATATGGTTTCAGAAGAAACGCAACAAGGTGCTTGGGACTTTATGAAATATTTAACGAAGCCAGACGTACAAGCGAAATGGCATACTGCAACAGGTTATTTCTCAATTAATCCAGATGCATATAATGAGCCATTAGTAAAAGAGCAATATGAAAAATATCCGCAGTTGAAAGTAACAGTAGATCAACTGCAAGCGACAAAGCAATCTCCAGCAACACAAGGTGCTTTAATTAGTGTATTCCCAGAATCACGAGATGCAGTTGTAAAAGCATTAGAAGCGATGTATGACGGGAAGAATAGTAAAGAAGCGTTAGATGAAGCTGCCAAAGCAACAGATAGAGCAATTAGTATTTCAGCTCGTACGAGTCAAAAATAAGAGAAAGCCGTATCCTTAAAAGGGATACGGCTTTCTTTATAGGGAGATAAGGGATCAAAGAAATGATGAAGTCTTATCTCTTTTATATGAGTAAAGGGTCTAGAGTGAATGTTGTCCTTTTCATTATTTATTTAACTCCATTGCGACTTGTTTACCATTTACGAAAACCTCTACTACCGCTACTACAACTTCCATTACTTTTTTCATCTCTCATCTCTCCTTGTTTTTTGTTTCATTTCTTACTTTCAGTATAAGGAAATACAGTAATTACAACTATCGAATTGGATGACAAGAGACTTACATTGTTGTAAGGGTAATAGTTTAGTTTGTAATAAAGTGAAACTTTAATCAGTGGGGGTCTTACGGCCCGTTAATGCGTGATAAATATGATTCAAGGTTAAGATTCGGAATTTTCCGTTGTTTTGAACTATAATTAGAAAGAGGGGGGATAATATGAAAAGAATTCTTGTTATTAGTGATATTCATGGAGAGATAGAAAAGTTTGAACAGTTATTGGAAGAAGCTCAATATGATGCGAAACAGGATCAATTAATCTTACTGGGAGATTATGTAGATCGTGGTCCAAATGCGCGTGCTGTAATTGAAAAGGTAAGAGAATTGAAAGAAGAGGGAGCACTCATTTTAAAGGGAAATCATGAAGATATGATGATTAAGGCGTTAACGACAAATGAGGAACGTTCATGGAACCATTGGGTAAAAAGAAATGGTGGAGATAAGACATTATATAGCTATGGATTTGTAGAAGAAGATATTGTGGTTAATGAGAAAGACTTCCAAAAACCAATTTTACACTCTCGTGTATTAGAGGAACATATAAAGTTTATTCAAGAATTAGATCATTATATTGAAACAGAAGAGTATATATTTGTACATGCTGGGGTTGAACCGATGAAACGAGTTTCTGAATCTGAACCATATACGTTAATGTGGATCCGTAATGAATTTCATAATGGATATAGCGGTGAAAAGGTTGTTGTATTTGGGCATACGGAAACAAAAACGTTTCATGGTAGTGAGGAGTGCGGAGTGTATTTTGGTAGTAATCGTATTATTGGAATTGATGGCGGGGCTGTGTATGGCGGTCAGCTAAATTGTTTAGAGTTGCCGAGTAAAAAGGTATATGTAATAAAAAATTGAAAGAGATAAGAGGAATCTTATTTCTTTCAATTTTTTATTAAGCTAAATTTAAGACAAAGTTTTTATAATAAAACTTCAAAATTTTAGAAGGAAATAGTTAAAAATGAAATTACGTAATGCAACTACATTCTTTTGTTATGAAGAGAAGAAATGTAATAATAAATAGAATTGAACTATTTGATGGAAGGTGAGAGCATGCGTTTACTTGTAGTAGAAGATAATGCTTCGTTATTAGAGTCTATCGTACAAATTTTGCGTGATGAATTTGAAGTAGATACGGCAATAAATGGAGAAGATGGATTGTTTTTAGCTCTTCAAAATATATATGATGCAATTTTGCTGGATGTGATGATGCCAGGGATGGACGGATTTGAAGTGATTCAAAAAATACGTGATGAAAAGATTGAAACACCAGTCCTGTTTTTGACAGCGAGAGATTCTTTAGAAGATCGGGTGAAGGGATTGGACTTTGGTGGAGATGACTATATCGTTAAGCCATTTCAGGCCCCTGAATTAAAAGCGAGAATTCGCGCTTTACTACGCAGAAGTGGTAGTTTAACAACGCAGCAAACGATTCGTTATAGAGGGATTGAATTGTTCGGAAAAGATAAAGATGTTCAAGTAGATGGACAAGGTATTAAGCTGACATTGAAACAATATGAGCTACTAGAGTATCTCATTCAAAATAGCGGGAAGATTTTAATGCGTGAACAAATTTTTGATCGTGTTTGGGGATTTGATTCAGATACGACAGTAGCGATTGTAGAAGTGTATGTGCATCATTTACGTAAAAAATTAGAGCCATCCGGTTATCAGAAAGATATTCAAACCGTTCGAGGTATTGGATATATATTAAAAGAACAATGAAAAACGGAAGTATGTTTCAAAAAACACGCATTCGTTTGACTATAGTGAACTCATTAGTATTTATTCTATTAATAGGTATATTAGGTAGTATTATTTATTCATACACATATAAGCGTATTTATAATGAAGTGGATCAATCTATAAAAATGATAGCTCAGTATAGAGAAAAATTAGATGTTAAAATACCACCAAGAAAACGCATGGAGAATATCCAAATTGGAGATCCGCGAGTAACTAGAATAACTTGGAATGGAAAAATAGTGAAAATAGAGGGCGATAACCGTAAATTTCGTTCTATTTTTGAAGAGAATTTGGAAAAGTTTTCTCCAAAAAAATTAGAGGATTTACAAGATATTGAAGTACAAGGACGATATTTTAGAGCATTTTCGCTTCAAAAAGATGGAGAAATAGTTCAAATCGTGCGAGATATAACAGCGGAAGAAGGAATGTTAAATACTTTATTTTTAATTCTCGTTATAGGTTGTAGCATAGGAAGCCTCTGTGCGATAGGTATCGGCTTTTTCCTAGCTGGTAGAGCACTTGTACCTATTCAAAATTCATGGGAGAAACAGCAACAATTCGTTTCTGATGCATCACATGAACTAAGGACACCACTTGCAGTTATTCAATCAAAAACGGATGTTTTATTCCAGTCACCATCCGCTACGATAGAAGAAAAAGCGATGGATATTTCTACAATTTCAAAAGAATGTAGGCGGTTATCGAAACTTGTTAGTAATTTATTATTGCTAGCACGTTCTGATTCTAATCAAATTGAGATGGATAAGAAAACATTTGAACTTGATAAATTGTTAGAAGAAATAGTAGCTCCATATAAGGAGATTGCTTCTTATCAAGAAAAAGAAATGATGCTAAAAGTAGAACGTGGTGTATCTTTTATGGGGGATAGAGAGCGGATTCATCAAATGATGGTCATACTGTTAGATAATGCGATGAAGTATACAAACGAAGGTGGGCATATTCAAATCGATTGCACGCAAACGAGTAGTTCAATTCGTATACAGGTGAAAGATGACGGGATAGGAGTGAAAGAAGAGGATATTCCGAAATTATTTAATCGTTTTTATCAAGGGGATAAAGCAAGAAGTACGTCAGAAGGAGCTGGATTAGGTCTTTCAATCGCAAATTGGATTGTAGAAAAGCATTATGGAAAAATATCAGTAGAGAGCAAATGGGGAGATGGAACTTGCTTTGAAGTGATATTCCCTAAAAATCAAAGAATATAAGTAAGAAGACGATCTTGTTTTTACAAGGTCGTCTTTTTTTAAGATAAAGTTAAGAAACTATTTATATTATGTATGGCATAAAGAAAGTTCGTTACATGAAGAAGAGACTAGGTGTATGTGAGTGAGTTTTATCAATCATAATGTTATCTCAAGCAGCGATGAGATGTATGTATAGTATTAAAAAAACTAGGGGAATGATGGGAAAGAAAGTATAAGAGGGAGGAATTAATTTTGAAAAAGAAAATGATGACGGTATTCGCTATTGGAGTAATGAGTTTAATTATATTAGGGGGTGCCTCTCCTTCTGAAACATCAAAAGGAAAGACTGATTACACGCAGCGCAGTAAAGAACAATTGAACAATGGTAAGATACATGCAGTGCATACAGAAGAAAAAGCAGAGAAACTAGGTATTGAAACGGAAGGAAAAGAACAAATTACACTAGAAAAAGAAATTCATGAAACAGAAGTAGGAAGGGAAGCAGAGCAGTTAGGCATATCGATTGAAGGAAAAGATGTTGGGACGCTGTCAGAAGAAATCTATGAAACAAAAGTAAAGCAAGAAGCATTAAAGCTAGGTATATCTATAGAGAATACATCAATTGTAGATTTAATTACTCAAATTAATGCGATTAAAATTAAAGATGAAGCAGATAAATTAGGTATTTCGACAGATGGAAAAGAAATCGAAGACATCGCGGAAGAAATCTACGGAAAGAAAGTAAGAGAAGAAGCAGGAAAGTTAGACATTTCTCAAAAAGGAAAAGAAATTGAAGAGTTAGCACAAGAAGTGTACGAACAAAAAGTACAGGAAGAAGCAAAAAAATATCATATTGATTTGTATGGTAAAGATATATATCAAATATTAAGAGAAATTAATGAACAAATGGTGCTAAAAATGGCAGATGAGCTTAATATGGATAAAATGAATATGAATATTCAAGAGTTAGCAGAAAAGATAAAAAAAGATCAGCCTGAAAAAGGAAAAGAACTAAATTTTGTACCGATGATACGAACGGATGCTGACGCATTTTATTCTTATTTAACGAATTAATAAGGGCGTGAAAGCGATAAGAAAATTGAAGTGGTATATATGTACAGCTTTACTAGGTACAGCAATATGGAGTGTATATACAAATGGAATTCCAAAGTATGTAGAGAAGTTAACATTCTCAAATATACAAAGAGGAAAAGAAACGGAGTTTAGTAATAACGATGAAAAAGTCATCTTATCAAATGTTCCATTAATTCAGCAGTTACCAGAATTGGATAGAGGCTGTGAAGTGACAAGCTTAGCGATGATGTTACAATACGCTGGTGTTTCAGTGGATAAGATGACATTAGCAAATGAAATAAAAAAAGTTGATTTTATAGACAATGGTGTGCGCGGGAATCCAAATGAAGGATTTGTAGGTAATATTTATACATTCTCTGAATCAGGATACGGTGTATATCATGGGCCACTTTTTCAGTTAGCGGAAAAATATTTACCTAATAAAGCTGTAGACTTAACAGGGAAGAATATAGAAGAAATTTATAAGAGTGTAAAAGCAGGGAAACCTGTAGTCATGATCACGAATGCAACATTTGCACCATTAGATGAAGATGAATTTACTACATGGGAAACAAATAGTGGAGATGTTTCTATTACGTATAATGAACATTGTGTTGTACTTATTGGGTATGATCAGGAATCTGTATATATTCGAGATCCACTTGAGGATAGCTTAGATGTAAAAGTACCGAGAGAAGCCTTTGAACAGGCATGGGTACAAATGGGAAGTCAGGCAATTAGTTATGTAAAGAGCGCTAAATAAATTAGGACGAAGATTTTTAGTAATATGACTATAAGGGGAAGGATAAAACATTTGAGGATTATAAGAAAAGTTTTATAGAGTAGAAGCTGTTAAGAAATAAGAGAACTTTAGCATATATAATGCTAAAGTTCTCTTATTTTTATGATTAAAATACGTATAAGGATTGAATATGCAAAAATGCATAATTGACGAAAAAAATACATGTTATCATTATATATTGTTTTATATATGTTAATTGTATAAAATGACACAAGTATCCACATTACATAAAGGAGGCTTATTATGCAAAAAATATTTAACTGGGTTAAATGTATGAGTATCAATAAAAAATTAATCATTTCATTTTTTATTATTTTAACTATACCAGGAATTATTATCGGTGGTGTTTCATATCAAACTGCCAAAACAAATTTTGAACATCAAATGACAGATAAAGCAAAGGAGAATATTTCAGTTTTAAATACTGTTATTTCTCAAAATATAGAAGAGAAATTTGTTGATGCGACGTACTTTGCAGACATCTTAACAGAGGATACATATCCAAACGGACAAGAAGAAATAGTAAGAACGAAGTTAGCACAATATATAAAGCTTCATCCAGAAGTAGAAGGTATTTATATTGGAACAGAGACGGGAAAGTTTATAAGAGAACCATTTATCCAAATGGCTGATGGGTATAATCCAACAGATAGATCTTGGTATAAAGAAGCACATGAAAATAAAGGGAAAGTAATTGTTACTGCACCATATCAATCAGCATCTACAAAAAATATGGTAGTGACAATTGCGAAAGAAGTAAAAGATGGTAAAGGTGTTATAGGAATTAATTTAAACTTAGATAACATCTTAAAAATTTCCAAAATGATTAACATTGGTGAAAAAGGTTATGCAGTTATTTTAGATCAAAATAAGCAAATTGTTAGTCATCCATCTAGAAAACCAGGTGCAAAAGTTACTGATCCTTGGATTAAACCAATTTATGAAGATAAACAAGGAAATGTGTCTTATACAGAACAAGATGATAAAAAGAATTTAATCTTTGCAACAAATGAGAAAACAGGCTGGAAAGTAGTTGGCGTTATGTTCGATGAAGAAATTACTCAAGCTGCCAGTCCAGTGTTTTATAAGACTTTGATTGTCATTGCTATCGCTATTGCATTTGGTAGTGTATTAATTTATTTCATTACAAAGTCTATTACAAGGCCATTACGAAAAATAGCTGAATCGGCATATAAAATTAGTAAGGGAGATTTAACAGAGAAAATTACAATCCATTCCAAGGATGACATAGGAAAATTAGGGAATTCATTTAATGAAATGTCTACGTCTTTACAAGATGTTATTACCCAAATAAGCTTTTCAGCAGAACATGTTGCAGCATCGGCAGAAGAGTTAACAGCGAGCGTACAGCAAGCAAATGATGCGACAGACCAAATTACAATTGCAATGGAACAAGTATCAGGTGGGGCCGAATCACAAAGTCAAGGTGTTGAAGAAGGTGCGGCTACATTGCAACAAGTAAATACAGCAATTCAAGATGTAACTGGAAGCGCAGAGTCAATTTCTATTTCCTCATTACATGCGCGAGAAAGAGCTGAAGAGGGAGAAGATTTAGTTGAACAAACCGCAAAACAAATGCAGTCTATTTCTAAATCAGTATCCGAGTCAGATGCTATTATTAAACTTCTTGATGAGAAATCAAAGCAGGTAGGGGCTATTTCTGAAGCAATTCAAAACATCGCTACTCAAACGAACTTATTAGCTTTGAATGCGGCTATTGAAGCAGCAAGAGCAGGTGAACAGGGACGAGGATTTGCTATTGTAGCAGATGAGGTTAGAAAATTAGCAGAGCAATCAGGAGAGTCATCTGGAGAGATTGCAAATTTAATCGCAGAAATTAAGGCGGATATTGAACATACTGTTAAGGCAATGGATAATGTGAATGGAGAAGTTCAACAAGGCCTTGATGTTGTAACAAAAACGAAAGTAAGTTTTACGGAAATTTTAAGTTCTACTACACATATTGTTTCTCAAGTTAATCAAATGGTAGAAACAACGAAGAGAATTGCTGGAGATGCAAATGAAGTGACAAATGCTATTGATGAAATTGCAGCTGCTGCAGAAGAAAATACAGCTAGTATGCAAAGTGTTGCAGCTTCAACAGAAGAACAGGTTAATTCCATGGAAGAAATTAGTTCAGCTTCGCAAAACTTAGCTGAGATGGCCGAAGAACTACAAGCGATGACTAGTAAATTTAAAGTATAATAATAGCAGATAAGTAAGGTGAAAATAATATCACCTTACTTATTTTTCTATTCAGCAATTAGGGGAGTCATTAACGGGATGAAAAAAAGAAAAAGACTATGGAATTTGTGGAAAACGATTACATTGTTAGTTTGTACAGTTGTAATTTTTTCTTTACTTGTGACAGATGTATTAATTAGTCATAATGTGGAACGGACGACGGAGGATAGCCAATCAGAGAAGGCAAAAACAATTGCACACATTGTGGCGAATGATTCGATTGTAATCGATGGTTTGGTTGGGAAAGCAGATACCTCTGCAATCCAAACGTATACAAATAGGATATTAAAAAACACAGGTGTTCAATTTATTGTAGTTATGGACATGGATGGAATAAGAAAATCTCATCCAGATCCTCAAAAAATAGGTCATCATTTTATTGGCGGGGATGAAGGGCCTGTATTGAAAGGAAAAGAACATGTATCGTTAGCAGAAGGAACTTTAGGTATTTCCATGCGAGTGTTTGTACCAATATTTTCTGAAACAGGTGAACAACTTGGAGCAGTGGCTGTTGGTATTTCAGCAGATAATGTAAAAGAGAGAGTTAAGGAAAGTAGACATATCATTTATATTGGTGTCGGAGTTGGTGTATTAGTCGGAATTATAGGAGCAATATTGCTAGCTAGACATATAAAGAAAAGTTTATTCGGTCTTGAGCCGCACAGGATAGCAAAAATTCTTGAAGAAAGAAATACGATGCTACAATCTGTAAAGGAAGGTATTATTGCTGTAGATAAAGAGGCTAGAGTAACGTTAATTAATAATGAAGCGAAACGTCTATTTAAAAAAAGCGGACTTGAAGAAGATTTTATCGGTAAAGATGTTGAGTTGTATATGCCAAATTCACGTATAAAAGAAGTATTGCAAACGGGAGAAGTACAATTAAACGAAGAACAAAATATTTACGGAATTACGATTGTGACGAATCGAGTTCCTTTATATGTAAAAGGAGAAATAGTTGGTGCAATTGCAACATTTCGTGATAAAACAGAGATTAGAAAACTAGCAGAGGAACTAACTGGTATTAGACTATATGCAGAAGCATTACGGGCACAATCTCATGAGTTTATGAATAAGATGCATGTCGTATTAGGGCTTACACATATGAAACAGTATGAAGAATTACAGAAGTATATAAGCGGCATGGTATCAGAGCATCAATATGAAATTGGTGGAGTTATGAAAAGAATAAAAAGTCCAGTATTTGCTGGTTTTTTACTCGGGAAGCTCAGCTATGCTAGAGAGAAAAATATAAAATTAATTATAAGTGAAGATTCTTATATGCCGGAAATAGATGATGAAAGTATTATCCATGAACTTATTACGATTGTTGGAAATTTAATTGATAATGCATTAGAGGCAGTTACGAATTGTGAACAGAAACAAGTTGAAGTTAAGGTACAACAAGGGGATATATTAACTATTACAGTGCAAGATACGGGAAAAGGTATACAAGAAAAAGAAATAGAGGAATTATTTACGAAAGGTTATTCCACAAAGGGAGATAACCGCGGTTATGGTTTGTATCTTGTAAAAGAAAGTATACAGCGAATAAATGGGGAAATTCATATGCATTCATTAGTAGGAAAGGGAACAACGATAACAATTGAAATACCTAAAGGTAGGGATGAGAGGCAAATATGATTAAAGTTTTAATTGTAGAAGATGACCCGATGGTAGCAATGTTAAATACGCATTATTTAGAGCAAGTAGGAGGGTTTGAGCTTGTTCAAGCAGTTAACTCAGTAAAGTCGGCGATAGAAATATTAGAGAAATCACGAGTAGATTTAGTATTACTTGATATTTTTATGCCTGAAGAGACTGGTTTTGAGCTTTTAATGTATATCCGGAACCAAGAAAAAGAAATCGATATTATAATGATTTCAGCTGTACATGATATGGGAAGTATTAAAAAAGCATTACAATATGGCGTAGTAGATTATTTAATTAAACCATTTACATTTGAACGATTTAAAGAGGCATTAACTATATATCGAGAAAAACTTACTTTTATGAAAGAACAACAAAAAATTAGTCAATCGGAATTAGATTCGTTAATTTTACAAAAAGAAAAAAGGGCGCCTACTGTCACGAAAGAGCTTCCGAAAGGGTTAACGAAGCAAACATTGCAATTAATTTGGCAGAAGATCGAGTCGTTGAATGGAAGGGTGTTTACAACAGATGAAATGGCACAATTAGTTGGAATTTCAAGAGTTTCTATTCGAAAATATGTAATGTTTTTGACTGACATTGGGGTGTTAGAAAACGAAATGATGTACCAACATGTGGGAAGACCTGTAAGTAAATTAAGATGTGTTGATCAAAAGAAAATAGAGTTTTACGTATAAGCGACTTAGTATAAGTCGCTTATACTTTTTTTAATTACAAAATCAATTACAAAACTTACAAAAACTATTTTTACTATTGAAAGCGTTTTAATATTGTTATTAAGAAAACGAGGGGGTGCCATATGGGAATTCAAAAGAATGTGGAAGCGGTATCATTTTCTGAAGGAAATGAAGTACAAAGAGAATCTTTCGCTTCTAAAATTATGAATGTAAAAATCGGTGTTATACCTTTACCGTTATATGTAGTATTGGCTGCTATTATTTATGGGGCATCTGTATATAATAAATTGCCAGCAGATATGATTGGTGGATTTGCAGTTATTATGATCATGGGGATTTTCTTAGGCGATATTGGGATGAGAATTCCAATTTTAAAAAATATCGGCGGTCCAGCAATACTTTCGTTATTTATTCCATCATTACTTGTATTTTTTAACTGGATGAATCCAGCTTCAATGGAAGCTGCGACTATGTTAATGAAAAAATCGAACTTTTTATATTTATATATTTCTTGTTTAGTAGTCGGAAGTATTTTAGGAATGAACCGTAAAGTGTTAGTACAAGGTTTCGTTCGCATGTTTATTCCTTTAGTAGTAGGGACGTTAGCTTCTGTAGCAGTAGGGTTATTGGTCGGTTCATTATTTGGATTTGAAATGAAGCACACATTCTTCTTTATCATCGTACCAATTGTGAGTGGTGGTATCGGGGAAGGGATTTTACCATTGTCGCTAGCTTATAGTGATATTTTAAATGAATCGTCAGCAACGTTTGTATCACAGCTTATTCCAGCAGCTATTATTGGAAATATGTTCGCAATTGTAAGTGCAGGGTATATGAAGCGTTTAGGTGAGAAGAAACCGGAGCTTAGTGGTAACGGTGTATTAGTGAAAACAGACAATCAAGCAGAATTATTAAAAGAACAAAATACAGAGAAGCCAATTGACTTCTCATTAATGGGAGCAGGTTTATTAATTGCGTGTACGTTCTTCATCTTCGGAGGATTTGCTTCTAAGTTCATCGGTATTCCTGGGGCAATCATTATGATTTTCTCAGCAGCACTTGTGAAATACTTTAAATTAATGCCAGCAAAAATGGAGCAAGGAGCATTCCATTTATATAAATTTATTTCGAAGAATTTAACTTGGCCTTTAATGGTTGGATTAGGATTGCTATATATTCCGTTAAAAGACGTAGCAGCAGTTCTTTCAGTAGGATATGTTGTTGTGTGCGCATCGGTTGTTCTTACAATGGTAGCATCAGGTTTTCTTGTAGGGAAAGTGATGAAAATGTATCCAGTTGAATCGGCGATTGTAACTGGATGTCATAGCGGTTTAGGCGGAACTGGAGATGTTGCTATTTTATCGGCTTCAAATCGTATGGAATTAATGCCGTTCGCGCAAATTTCAACTCGTTTAGGCGGGGCGGCAATGGTTGTAACGGCGACAATATTATTAAAAATGTTTTCATGATCAAACAAGCTAGCTATATTCATATAGCTAGCTTGTCAAATTAAGGGGAGATTATAAGTATGTTAGCAAATCAAATTAATGAAAGATCATTGTTATTGCATAAAGAATTAGTAGGGAAAATTGAAATTACAAGTAAAGTGGAGGTAAATTCAGCGGATGATTTAAGCCTGACGTATACACCAGGTGTAGCGGAGTCGTGTAAAGCAATTGCGGCAGATGAAGAAACAGTGTATGACTATACAGCACGTGGCAATATGGTGGCAGTTGTCTCAGATGGAACAGCGGTACTCGGTTTAGGAAACATTGGACCGAAAGCGGCTATGCCTGTTATGGAAGGAAAAAGTATTTTGTTTAAGAAGTTTGCGAATGTAGATGCTTTCCCATTATGTTTAGGCACAACGGATGTAGATGAAATCGTTACCCTTGTAAAAAATTTAGAGCCTACATTTGCAGGGATTAATTTAGAAGATATTGCAGCACCGCGTTGTTTTGAAATTGAAAAACGATTAAAAGAAGAAACGAATATTCCTGTATTCCATGATGATCAACATGGAACAGCTATTGTCGTTTTAGCAGCTGTTATTAATGCATTAAAAGTTGTTAGCAAACAAATGGATAATGTGAAAATCGTTATTAACGGTGCGGGTTCGGCAGGAATTGCAATTGGAAAATTATTATTAAAGGCTGGTGCAAAGCACATTACGCTAGTTAGCCTAGAAGGTATTGTTTGTGAAGGTGAAACATGGATGAACGAAGCACAAATTGAAGTTTCAAAAAAGACAAATCGTGAACATGTGCGTGGAACGTTAAAAGAAGCGATTCACCAAGCTGATATTTTTATTGGCGTATCTGCTCCTAACGTATTAACGAAAGAACTTGTACAGACGATGAATGAGAAAGCAATTGTGTTTGCAATGGCGAATCCAATTCCAGAAATCTTCCCTGAGGATGCATTAGAGGCTGGGGCAGCTGTAGTAGGAACTGGGCGCTCGGATTATGCGAATCAAGTAAATAATGTATTGGCGTTTCCCGGAATATTCCGCGGTGCGTTAGATGTGCGCGCAACTGATATTACAGAAGAGATGAAATTAGCGGCAGCATATGGGATCGCTAACATCATTACTGATGAAGAACGTAATGCGAATTATGTAATCCCGAATCCATTAGATAAAAGAGTTGTTCCAAGTGTTGCAGAAGCAGTAGCGAAAGCAGCTATTGATTCGGGCGTCGCGCAAATTACGAAAATACCACGTTATTAATAGCGAAAAGCAGTGCCTAAAAGGCACTGCTTTTTTGAGATAAGAAATCAAAATAATGAAGAAGTGTAGAATTATTTATGTTTCTTCACTATTTATTTAATTCCATTGCAACTTGTTTACCATTCACTAAAACCTCAGTTACTGCTACGATCACTTCTATCATTTTTTTCATCTCTCATCTCTCCTCGTTTCATTTCTTACTTTAAGTATAAGAGAAGAGAGATAATTCAACTATCGAAGTACATGACGTAGAAATTACATTGTTGTAAGGAAGTGATTTATCTTTGTCACTTTACTTAGCGGTGATTACAAACTGATTATAATATTTTTCATTCACATATATATTTAATAACCATAATCCAGGTGAAGGTAGTGACATAGCGAGAGGGAGTTCGCTTGTAGTAGAATCGATTGTATTTGAAGTAGTCCAAGTTTGTTTGGAAGTTTCTTTTTGAAAGAGTACTGGTGTTGGAGTTACAGATCCTTGTTTTAGCGCAATAATAGACAATTTTCCAGTTGGTATTTCAGAATCTAGAAAGTACCACATTATTTCATTTTGTTCATTTGCGATAATAGGACTATCAGCCATTGCGACTTTACCTTCGATGCCTTTTAAAGGCATTTTTCCTTCTATGAAAGAAGGTGTTTCTTCCCAATTTACATCTTTTAAAACACTAAGGTGAAAGAAGGAAGGTGCGTTCACTTGAGTGGATGACGTTGCGACAGCTTCAGTTTTAGATGCTTTTGAATCAGGTTGTGCTTGTGTGCATCCAGTGATGAGGAAGGAGAGAAGTAGCATAGTTCCAATTTTTTTCATGGTGCCACACTCCTAGTTTTTATTGTTAGTGTAATTGTATTTGCTAGAAGGCGGGACAATTCCTTTAAAGTATAAAAAGAGGTCGTAAGTTTTGTACGACCTCTTTTGACATTTTTATCCCGTAAAAGCCCGATTGGTGTAGGTTAATAATTAGTGGGAGATAGTCCCCACTAATTAAAGTTTCATTTTATATTTGTTCCGTTGTATAGGTTGGTTCGGTTTCTTTTTGAGGCATCGTCAAAAAAATAACGGACAGAACGATACATACGCCGCCTAATAATTGATATGTTCCAAAAGATTCATTTAGCCAAGTGATTGAAACGATGGCAGCTACAAGGGGTTCAATGCTAGATAAAATGCTTGTTTCTGTTGCTGCTAAATATTTAAGACTACCGATATATAGAAGAAAAGAAAGGGTACCACTAATAATGATAAGAATAAGCATAGAAAAAGTTTTTAGTGTGAGGGTTTGTGAAAATTGATTCCACCCGAATGAACGATTATAAATAAGTAGTGCAATTCCTCCGATTAACATTCCCCAACCAATTACTACAGTTGTCCCGCATTCTTTAATGAGAGAAGCCGGATGAAGGGTATAAAATGCAAATCCGATTGCTGTTAATAGTCCAAAAATAATAGCTTCTTTGGATAAAACAATATTTTCAATTGAGCCATTTGTAATAATAAAGTATGTTCCTATTAGCGCGGCTATAATTGCGAATAGTTGCATGGAAGCAGGGAATTTTCTTTGTTCAAATGCAACATACATGGTAATAAGAACAGGACCTAGAAATTGAAATAGTGTTGCTGTGACTGCATTACTAATATGAACCGTTTCGATAAAGGCGTATTGCGCACCAAGCATGCCGAGAATAGAGAAAATAATAAGTTGTATAGAATATCTAGGGTGTTTCCAAATTTGAAATATGTTTTGTTTCTTTATAAGTAAGAAAGACAAAATAAATATTCCTGCAAGCAACAATCGAATTGTTAAAAAATCAATTGAGGATACATTAGTATGCTGAAATAGCCACTGAATCATTGGACCAGATAATCCCCATAATGTAGCCCCTGTAATAATCATAATGAGTCCGATACGTCTACCATTTTTCATTATCATGTTTCTCCTCTCCAGTATTTGATTTTTTATGTGTGACATGATAAAAGGAATTATATATAACTTCTGGTACTATAAAAAGTATCAGATTTTAGTTTTATTAAGGGGTCAGATACTATGTTAGAATTAACGCCTAATTTAAATATGAATAGTAAAAAGGCATTATATGTGCAATTGTATGAGTATATAAAAAAAGAAATTAAAGATGGATCGATTGTCCCTTTTACGAAATTACCGGCTAAGCGAAAGTTAGCGATACATTTACAGGTAAGTAAAAATACAGTAGAGGCAGCGTACGAACAATTACTTGCAGAAGGTTATATTGAGTCGATATCGAGAAAAGGCTATTTTGTATGCAAAATTGAGCAAATGGTTCATGTAGAGGATAGCGGAGATAGAATAGAAGAAGTACCGTTTCAGGAGAAGAGTTATAAATTTGATTTTACACAAACAGGAATTGATACAAATGCTTTTCCATTCAATATGTATCGGAAAATTGTAAATGAAGTATGGCAGCCGCATAATAACGAACTTCTCTTTCTAGGACACCCTCAAGGAGAAGCAAGCTTAAGAGAAGAGATTGCGAATTATTTGTATGAATCTAGAGGTGTGCGTTGTTCAGCTAGTCAAATTGTATTAGGAGCGGGAACACAAATATTAGTGAAACTATTGTTTCAATTGTTAAAGGGAAGCAATTATGCAGTTGAAAACCCAGGGTATCATAGGAAGATGGTTGTTTTTGAACAAGGAGAAGCAAGAGTCCAAATGTTATCTTTAGATAGAGATGGAATTTGTATTGCAGATTTAGAAAATAGCAATGCGAATGTTGTATTTGTTACACCTTCCCATCAGTTTCCATATGGAATGATTATGCCTATTACGAGAAGGGTGCAGCTTTTACAATGGGCAAAGAAAGAAGAGAGCAGGTATATTATTGAAGATGATTATGATAGTGAATTTCGCTATTCTGGAAAGCCTATACCGGCGCTGCAAGGGTTAGATACAGAGGGGAAAGTTATTTATATGGGGACGCTATCTAAAGCATTATTGCCATCGCTACGGATGAGCTATATGGTGTTGCCGAAGAAATTAATTAAAAAGTATCAACAGCAATATTTATTTTATACACAAAGTGTTTCAAGAATAGATCAAGAAGTGATTAGAAGATTTTTAAATGAAGGATATTGGGAAAAACATATTCATAAAATGCGTGTTGTCTACCGAAAGAAGAGAGATCGACTTGTTTTTGAAATAGAGAAGTATTTCTCTAATCGTGTTGAAGTGATAGGAGAAGATTCGGGATTACACATTTTATTAAAAGTGCATAATGGAATGCGGGAAGAAGAATTAATTCAAGAAGCTGCGAAACATAGTATCAAAATATATCCTGTGTCTACGTACTATAAAGACGGTACGGCACCTGAGAGTGTAGTTTTACTTGGGTTTGCGATATTATCAGAGGAAGAGATTGCGAAAGCGATTCAATTATTACATAAGGCATGGTTTACAAGAAAGTAAAAAACATCCTCCAAACATGAGGATGTTTTTTATTATTTATTTTCATCTAAGAATAAGACCATATGCTCTTCGTCCCAATATTGTCCGTTATATTTTAATGAACGTTCTTGTACACCGAATGTTTTAAAACCTAATGATTCATAAAGTTTTTTCGCTCCATCGTTTCCAACGACAACATCAAGCATAACTTGTTCTACTTCTAAAGATTTAGCAAGCTCAAGACATTCTTTAATAAGTGCTTTTCCCGCTCCAAGTCCGCGTGCTTTTGGAGATACATATACAGAACCGATTTTAGCTTTATGTTCTTGTTTTACATATGGTTTCGTTTCCAGTGTTGCAACTCCGATTAATTTTCCATCTTTAAATGCACCTAGCGTATAGTTTTCATCTTGTGCTAATTTTTGTGCTTTATATTCAATCGCACACTCTTTATTAATAATATCTTCATAAGAAGAGCTGAATGCTTCAGGGTTTTGCTTTAATCCTTCTACGCGAAGTTCTAAGTAAATTTCTGCTTCGTCTTTTGTTAATACATGGATATCCAATTATATCACCCTCCAAATCTTTGCAAATGTACCTTTATTTTATATTGAAATAAGAATAATTTCAAAAGCTTAGCTTAGATGAGCTGTTTTTATGAACAAAATAACACCAGTAGTGTTTACTACTACTGGTGTTTTCACACGCATATTATTCAAAAGGTAGCTCGATTATAAAGTTTGTTCCCGCTCCTAATTGGCTTGTTACTAGAATGGAACCGTTATGCAATTCTACAATTTCCTTTGCAACAGCTAGCCCGATACCTTTTCCGCCTGTAGCTCGTGTTCTAGATTTATCGACACGATAAAAGCGGTCAAAAATATGCGGGATATCTTCTTCAGGAATACCTTCACCTTCATCTTGTACACTTATTGTAAAAGAATCTGTTTTCATGAGTACACGTATCGTAATAGATGTGTTTTCTGGCGAATGTTGATAAGCGTTGTGTAATAAATTTAACATAACTTGTTCCATACGTCTTTCGTCTATACAAACTTCTAAATCATCTTTGCAATATACATGAAGCTGCATTTGCTTATTTGTTAATGTTGTTTTTGTTTTTTCTACCATTCGTTCTAAAAATGGCTGAAGAAGCACTTTTTGTTTTTTTATAACAAATTGGTGTTGTTCTAATTGTACAAGCATAAATAAATCTTGGACGAGATTGGTTACACTATCCGTTTCATCCTCAATGATTTGTAAGTATTCTTCTCGCTCCTCTTTTGTTAAAGAGTCTCTCTTTGCTACCTTCGCATAACCTTTCATATAGGTCAATGGAGTTAATAGTTCATGAGCGACACTAGCGAGAAATTCATTGCGCTCTTTTTTCATATACGTAAGTTCACTCGATAAATCTTCAATTGTTTTTGCTAAACTTCCGAGTTCATCATTTCGTTTAATACCTAATTGAATTGGCTTGTTTAATTTTGACATTTTTTCTGTCGCTCTCTTCATTTTTACAAGTGGTTCTGTAATAACGCGTGAAAAAACAAAGACAGAAATTGTTGTTAAAATAATTGTTAAAACGCTAATGATAAGAAATTGGTTCATGAGTTTAAGTAACATATTTTCTAGGAAAGATGTTTTTAATAACATATATAGCTTTCCTTGAAACTTTGTTGTGTTAAGTGGACTTACTGTTGTGATGAACTTTGATTTTTTCCAGTTCCTTTCAACGACCAACCCGCCGTCTGGGACAGTTTCTGTTTTACAAGTAAGTTGTTTTTGCATATCTTTTGTTACGGGTTCTGAGGTGGAAATAATTTTGCCGTTATGGTCAGTAATAATGATAGCTATATCGGAGTTAGAAATTGATTCCGATTCAACTAAGTGTGCAGCCTCATTCGTAATATCGAACTCAGGGTACACAGGACGTTTAGGATTTTTATTATGTTCAGCGTGTTTCATTTCTTTATAATATTCATCCCGTCTCTCGCGGCTTTTAATTTTTTTACTATAGCGATTACCTTTCTCTAAAAGAGCATCTGTTTCCTCTACAATACGCATTTTTGAAAGGCTTTTATAAAAAGATACGAAAGCAATTGTTTCAATACATAAAGCTAATATTAAAAAGTATGTCCCAATTTTAAGGGAAAGTTTACTCATTTTTTCACCATACCTTATTCATAATAAAGAGTCAGTGGTATACGATTTCCCACTGACCGAAGTAATTATTCACTTTTCCATTTATATCCGACTTTATAGACCGTTTCTAGGTAATCTTCAATCGGAAATCCTTTTTTGCGTAGTTTATCACGGATATTACGAATGTGTGAGTCAATTGTTCTATATTCGATATCTGTTTCATAGCCCCAAATTTTTTCGATTAAATCATCTCGGCTATAAGCACGGTTTGTATTTTGCAAAAATAGTCCGAGTAACGAAAATTCGATAGGAGTTAGCGAGATTTTTTCATCGTACACTGTGACAGTATGTTTCGTTTTATCCCACTCAATACCATTGAAACTAACAAAGCCATCTTTTTTTGTACGGCGTAATATAGCCTCGATTCGTGCGACTAATACATGCTCATCAAACGGTTTTGTAATATAATCATCTGCGCCCATCGTGAGGCCTTTCACCATATCGTAGTTTTGGTTGCGAGCTGTTAACATAATGATAGGAACGTTGGAAATTTGACGAATTTGATAGCAAGTATCCCATCCATCCATATTTGGCATCATAACATCTAATAAAATAATATCGAATTCTTTTTGTTCGATTAATTTTAGTGCTTCAAGGCCAGAGGTAGCTTTCATACAAAAATAGCCGCGAGGGCTTAAGAACAGATCTAATAATCGCAACATACGTTCTTCATCGTCTACTAATAAAATTTTTACCATAATCTTGTGCACCCCAAACTGTTCATTCTACTTGTATAGTTTACATGAAAATAATAAAAAACTCTTTTTATGTGATTGAATGGAGGGCTGATTTTTTCGCTCAGAGTAATTGACATAAAAAATGCACTAGTTTTGCACAACTATTTTTTATAATAGAAAACGTAGCGACACAAAATACCCTATGTTGCGACATAACGTCATGTCATTTTATTTATAAAATGACAATTCCATTCTATTGTGTATGTGAGATAGAGAGGGTTTTCGTATTCACCTCGCATCGGATAAGAAAAATTTCCTATCTCACACTTTTTTTAAAAGGAGATCATACACATGAATTCAAAAGAAGAAATTTCAAAAAAAGAAAAGCAAGATCGTAATACGGTTGTCATGTGCGTTGCCGTATCTATGGTTATTATTATAAGTTGCGTAAATAAAATTTTGGGGATTTTATAATATAAAAAAAGCTGATTGCTTCTTAAGAAGCAATCAGCTTTTTTCATTGTTAGGGGGAGTGTTCATATAATAAACCAAGGTAAAATTGCTAATCCAGAAGTTACAATTGCTGTAGTAAATATTAAAAGCATAGCTCGTTTGTTTTGTTTCATGTCACATTCTCCTCTACATATCAAGTACATGCGATCAGCGTGGGATGTAGTTCCCCACTGAGTAAAGTGTCACTTTATATTTTTAGTATAATGAATGGTAAGGATTGGTACGATCGATAAAGGTGACATGAAGATTACATTGTTGTAATGAAAAAAGCATCTTTCTTATTAAGAAAGATGCTTTTGGAAAACTCCCTCACTGAGTAAAGTTCCACTTTATATTGAAGTATTAATCATTTAAGAACAGAACCATATGTTCCTCGTCCCAATATTGACCGTTATGTTTTAATGAACGCTCTTGTACGCCGTAAGTTTGGAAACCTAATGACTCATATAATTTTTTTGCTGCATCGTTACCAACTACAACATCGAGCATAAGTTGTTCTACATGTAATTTATCGGCATTTTCAATAATTGCTTTAATAAGAGCTCGTCCTGCTCCAAGGCCACGCGCTTTTGGTGAAACAAAAACGGAACCGATTTTTGCTTTATGTTCTTGTTTAATAAATGGCTTTGTTTCTAAAGTAGCAATGCCGATTAAATCGTTATCTTTGAAGACCCCTAGAGTATACTTATCCGGATTGCTTAATCGTTTTGCCATAGCAGCTACAGGATCATCATGTTTCAAAACATCTTCATAAGAAGAGCTAAAAGCTTCCGGGTTCTTCGTTAAACCTTCCATACAAACTTTTAAATATATTTCTGCGTCCTCTGTCGTTAATAAGCGAATTTCCATAGTTGTAACCTCCCTGGTGGATTTCAAATAAATCCATTACTTTCATAAGATTGAGTATATGTTTTGTTAGTATTCTCTTTTAATTTGTAAAAGAATGAAAAGATATATGCTACAATGTTTTGTTTTAATTATGTAATGAAATTATATATTAACTTTATTAACTATTCAAGTGTTTAATATGTTACATTTTTATAACTAAAATAACTCCTCGATTGAGGAGTTATTTTTTAAACATTGGATTGATAGCCATCAATTCGTTTTGGATGTGTGTAAATATTACAAGATTCATTTCTAATAAATCCTACGACTGTAATGCCTAAATCATGGGCAAGTTGCAATGCCAGTTTTGTTGGAGCGGATTTGGATAGAACAATTTCACATCCGATTTTTGAAACTTTGAGTAAAATTTCGGATGAAATACGTCCGCTAAATGCGATGATTTTTCCTTTAATGGATATATCGTTACGCAAACAATGACCATATATTTTATCTAATGCATTATGTCTTCCAATATCCATTCTTGATAGGAGGATATTGTTTCGATCACATAGCGCGGTATTGTGAACACCGCCAGTTTGGCGAAATGTAGTAGAAGATTGTTGCAAGGTATTCATTAAGTGAAAGCATTCTTCAGGAGTAATTTTTACATGTATATCATGTAAGTCTTTTGCTTTTGCTGCGTCGTTTACGAAAATAAAACCTTGTCTACCTTTTCCGCAGCAAGAAGTGATGTATCGTTTATTATATAAAGTTTGATAGAGCGGATTCACTTTTGATGATTTTACATGGACAATTCCGTTATCTTTTTGAACCCATAGTTCTTCAACATCGTTATAGGAAGAAATAATCCCCTCAGAAATTAAAAAACCAATTACCATATCTTCAATATAATTTGGTGTGCATACGACTGTTACATATTCTTCACCATTCAATTTAATAGTAATAGGAGATTCTGTAACAATCTCGTCAAGTTGTTTTGAAAATGTACCAGATTGATAACGTACAATTGTATAAGTCTCTTGCGTAGGCCCCATATTTAATTCCCCTTTTATATGTATTTCTCTCCCACATTTATCATAAAACAATGGGAAAAATAAAAACACCTATTAACAAGAAGATCACAGATTATTTTGGTTATTATTGTATATGTACGATATAATAGAACTGTAGAATAGTGATATTTTCAAGCTTTCGTAGTTATACCTTATAACATCTAGAATCGACTTCATAAGAAAGTATTTGGGTAGAGCGTTTCAAAAATATGTACAGTAATGCGGTTTTGAAAACGGATTCATAATTGTGTTGTACAGTTGGTTGTAAGGAGAGGGGAAACTATGGCAGAACAGACAGTCCGTGTAACCGTCGATGGTAAAGAATTTTCTGCATCAGGTGAAAAGACGATACTACAATTATTTAACGAGAGTAATTTGGAACATCCTCAAATTTGTCATGTACCAGAAGTAGATCCAATTCAAACTTGTGATACGTGTATTGTAGAAGTAAATGGAAAGTTATTGCGTGCTTGTTCAACGAAATTAGAGAACGGTATGCATATCGAAAGGCAGTCCCAGCGTGCAAAAGAGGCACAGACTGAGGCAATGGATCGAATATTAGAGAATCATCTACTGTATTGTACCGTTTGTGATAACAATAATGGTAACTGTAAAGTCCATAATACAGTACATATGATGGGAATTGAGGAACAGAAATATCCGTATGAGCCAAAAGTAAGTGCGTGTGAAGTGGATATGTCACATCCATTTTATCGATATGATCCAAATCAATGTATTGCTTGTGGGCAGTGTGTAGAAGTATGTCAAAACTTACAAGTGAATGAAACTATATCGATTGATTGGAGCTTAGACCGTCCACGTGTTATATGGGACAATGGTGTAAGTATAAATGACTCATCTTGTGTAAGTTGTGGACAGTGTGTAACAGTATGTCCATGTAATGCGTTAATGGAAAAAACAATGCTGGGTGAAGCCGGATTCATGACTGGATTGAAACCAGATGTGTTAGATCCGATGATTGATTTTGTAAAGGATATAGAGCCTGGATATAGTAGTATTTTAGCAGTTTCAGAAGTAGAGGCTGCGATGCGTAAGACGAAAGTGAATAAAACAAAAACAGTTTGTACATTTTGTGGTGTAGGTTGTTCATTTGAAGTATGGACGAAAGACCGCCACATTTTGAAAGTACAGCCTGTTTCAGATGCGCCGGTTAACGGTATTTCCACATGTGTAAAAGGAAAATTTGGATGGGATTTTGTAAACAGTGAAGATCGTATTACAAAGCCATTAATTCGCCAAGGAGATATGTTTGTTGAAGCTTCATGGGAAGAGGCTCTTGAAGTTGTTGCATCCAATATGCAGCATATTAAATCAGAATATGGAAGTGATGCATTTGGATTTATTTCTTCTTCGAAAGTAACGAATGAAGAAAATTATCTTATGCAAAAACTAGCCCGTCAAATATATGGAACGAATAATGTAGACAACTGTTCCCGTTATTGTCAATCTCCAGCAACAGATGGTTTATTTAAAACTGTCGGTATGGGAGGGGACGCTGGAACAGTGAAGGATATTGCGGAAGCAGGCCTTGTCATTATCGTTGGAGCAAATCCAACAGAAGGACATCCTGTACTTGCAACGCGTGTAAAACGTGCTCATAAATTACATGACCAAAAATTAATTGTGGCGGACCTTCGTAAACATGAAATGGCAGAGCGTGCGGATTTATTCATTCATCCGCGCCAAGGAACTGATTATGTATGGCTCGCTGGTATTACGAAATATATTATTGATCAAGATTGGCACGATAAAAAGTTCATAGCTGAAAATGTGAAGAATTTTGATGAATATAGCAAAATGGTAGAAAAGTATACGCTTGATTATACAGAAGAAATTACGGGGATTTCGAAAGAAAATCTGAAAGAAATGGCTCGTATGGTATATGAAGCAGATGGTACTTGTGTACTTTGGGGAATGGGTGTAACTCAAAATACTGGAGGAAGTACAACTTCAGCAGCAATTTCAAATCTATTGCTTGTTACGGGTAATTATCGTCGTCCTGGTGCAGGAGCATATCCATTACGCGGACATAATAACGTACAAGGCGCTTGTGATATGGCAACATTACCAAACTGGCTTCCAGGTTACCAAGCAGTTTCAGATGATGCGCTCCGTGCGAAATTTGAAAAAGCATACGGTACTACAATTCCGAAAGCACCAGGCTTAAATAATATTGCAATGTTACTTGCGGCAGATGAAGGAAAACTGCGTGGTATGTATGTTATGGGTGAAGAAATGGCTTTAGTAGATTCGAATGCCAACCATGTACAACATATTTTAGCGAATTTAGATTTCCTTGTTGTTCAAGATATGTTCTTATCGAAAACAGCTCGTTTTGCTGATGTTATTTTACCGGCAGCACCAAGCTTAGAAAAAGAGGGAACATTTACGAATACAGAGCGCCGTATTCAAAGATTATATGAAGTATTGAAGCCGCTTGGTGATTCAAAGCCAGACTGGTGGATTTTACAAAAAGTAGCTCGTGCACTTGGCGGGGACTGGAATTATGAAAATCCAAGTGAAATCATGGATGAAATTGCATCGCTTGCACCTTTATATTCTCAGGCAACATACGATCGTTTAGAAGGATGGAATAGTTTATGTTGGGGTAGCCATGATGGCAGCGATACACCACTATTATATGTGGACGGATTTAACTTCCCAGATAAACTAGCTCGTCTATCATTAGATGAATGGGTACCACCAGTTGTAGCGCCAGATGAGTATGATTTACTTTTAAATAATGGTCGTATGTTAGAACATTTCCATGAAGGGAATATGACGAATAAATCGGCTGGTATTTTATCTAAAGTATCTGAAGTGTTCGTTGAAATCTCGCCTGAACTTGCCCTAGAGCGCAATGTGAAAGATGGTGGTCTTGTAGAATTAGCATCACCATTTGGGAAAATTAAAGTACAGGCACTTGTTACAGATCGTGTAACGGGGAAAGAGCTATATTTACCGATGCATGCAACGGTAAATGAAGAGGCAATCAATATTTTAACTGGAACGGCGACAGATCTTTATACGTGTACACCAGCGTACAAACAAACGATGGTAAAGATGCGTGTACTACGTGAAAAAGGGAATCGTCCGTTACCATCTTCAAACCCGAGAGATAAAAAGCGTAATCCGCAAAACGGTGTTGAAATCCAGCAAAAATGGCAAAGAAAACAATACGTATCACTTGTGGACTAGGGGGCGGAGAGAGTGGCGAAAGAAATTACTGTAATTAAAAAGAAAGTTGTAACAGAGGAAGAACAGAAACAGCAAGTAGCAGATGAACTTCTAAATGAGCTATCTAATAATCGTGAAGCAGTAGAAGAAACGATGCAGCTTTTAGCACAGTTGCAGAAGGCTGGTATATTAGATGCGGCAATTAGTTTACTTGCTGCGAAGGAAGATGTTTCAAAAATCGCTGTGGAGCAATTAAATCGTGAACCCGTTAAAAATGCGTTAAATAATATGATGGGGGCAGGAGAAGCGTTATCTTCAGTTGACCCAGAAATAACGAAGCAAATTACGTCAAGTTTAGTTACAGGATTGCAATTTGCAACAGATGAATTAAATAGTGGCAAAAAAACAAAAGTGATGGATTTCTTTAAAGTATTAAAAGATCCAGATATCAATAGAGCTATTACATTCGGTTTTAGCTTCTTGAAAGCATTTGGACAAGGGCTAGAGAAAAAATAGAATAAATGAAAAAGTGATGGGAAGTAGCCATCACTTTTTTCATTATATGTATAAGAGTGTTCATGTTAAGCGGAATATATTATTATTAAAAAGATGGATTAGAACTGGAAATATGGAATCCATCTCAAATACCGTTTTAGAATTTGGAGGAATATATGCAACACCGTAAAAAACTATCTATACCAGGAGTAATGAGACATTCCTTTCAAACAGTTAAATTTGCTTTTTGGAATGTATTAACTTTTCAACTTGCTTATAAATTATTAGCAGCGATTGTGTTTGTTCCGCTATTTGGAATTATTTTTAATAAGTTATTGTATTTTGGTGGTTATGCAAATGCGACAAATGATGAATTATTAGCGTTTTTAAAGACGCCTTATGGCATCTTAGCAATCGTAATTTTATCATTGTTAGCACTGTTTCTTATCTTTACGGAATTTGCGGTGCTTATTATTATTTCGTATTTCGCTCATAAAAGACAGAAGGTGAAATTACGTCCGATTTTATATAAAACGGTAACGTATTTACCTACTCTTTTCACATATTGCTTACCGGGATTTATTTTATATGCTGTCGTATTGTTGCCTCTTTTAAATATGGGATATGAAACGGCATTAATCCCGCAAATTCAAATTCCTAACTTTATTACAGGAGAACTGTTTAAGACAACGATGGGGCAAGTTGGTTATTACACGTTCTTTGCTGTAGTCGCGTATTTGAATCTTCGATGGATTTTCGTTCTACCTATTGTTGTTTTAGAGCAAAAATCATTTCGCGTGGCAGCACGTAAAAGTGCAAATTTAGTAAAGGAAAGCTTTTTTAAAGTACTACTCTTTTTAGTAGGATTTTTTATTTCAATTGGAATTGTATATGTCGTATTTTTGGGAATATATTTATTGTGCCTATGGGGTGTTTATGAATTTACAAACCCGAAAGGAACATTTGCATTATTAGCTGAATCAACGATTTCTGTATTTTTAACGAGCACATTGTATTTATTCAGCTTTATCGTGACGCCATTTTATATTATGGCGATTACGCGATTATACTTACAAAAGGTACCGGTTGAAGATGTTTTATTAGAAGAAGGATTAGATTATTCGAAAACGAAAGCAGATAAATGTTTCTTCCAAAAACATCGTTGGAAATTCATTGGCGTATACATTGTAGGGATTATTACTGCGGGAATGGTCGTTGCCTTCATTGTAACGTTTATTTCAAATTCGTATAAAGAACCGATTATTATGGCGCACCGCGGGTATATATCAAAAGGCGTAGAAAATACGAAAGAAGCTGTGCAAGGTGCTATTGATGCAAAAGCAGACTACGCTGAAATAGATGTATTACAAACGAAAGACGGTGAACTAGCGGTTATACATGATTTGAAGCTGAAACGTCTCGCAAATGCAAATGTGCATGTGTCAGATTTAACGATGGCTGAGTTAAGGCAGCTTACCCTTAGTCAAGATGGACTTTCAGGACAAATAAGTACACTTGATGAAATCATTAAGCTAGCAAATGGCAAAATCAAACTTAATATAGAAGTGAAGCTTCATGGGGGCGAAAAAGACTTTGTAAACAAAGTCTTAAAAACGATTAAAGATAATGAATTTGAGAAGCAATGTGTAATTCAAACGTTACACTATCCGCTTATTAAAGAGTTTAAGCGTGCAAATCCAGATATAAAAGTAGGGTATATATTGTATGCAAGTAGAGCTAACTTAAAGAATGTGAAGGCTGACTTTTACGTAGCAGAAGAATATATGTTAAATAAGAAATTAGTAAAAGAAGCAAGGAAGTTAAACAAACCAATTTACGTATGGACAGTAAATGATATGGAAAATTTAAAGGCATATTATAAGTTAAACGTAGATGGTATCATAACTGATTACCCTGAAGATGCACGTGAAACAATTAAGATGTTAAAAGAGCAAGAAGCGGAAGAAAGTGATCTGTTTGATAAAATTACTGAAACGACAGATGATTTGTTTTTAAAATTATTTATAAGTTACCCAGCTGCTAGCTAAATGCTAGCAGCTGTTTTTTTGTGAAAAGAATATATCTCTAAAGTATTAAGTAAATTAATAACTGTATATGTATACGTTATCGCTTAGTTTTTTACATTGTTACATTATTGTCAAATAATAAATGATTACTGTTTATTTTGAAGAAGTATAATAAAAATTGAGTGAAAGATAATGGAATGTCACGAAACCCCTAATAGAATCAATGTTTTATATATTTACACTATTCTAAATATATAAACTTTAGAAAAATGATATGTTAGCGTTTTCATAACTTTTAAGTTATGCTAGAATAAGGACATAAGTTATTAATTATTACAAAAAGAAAAAAGAATCTCTTTTTTCTGTTAATTATAAGGGGGCATTTCATTATGCGTATTGGGGTACCAGCAGAAATTAAAAACAACGAAAACCGTGTGGCAATGACACCAGCAGGTGTTGTACATTTAATTCGTAACAATCACGAAGTATTCATTCAAAAGGGTGCAGGTTTAGGATCTGGTTTCACAGACGCTCAATATGTTGAAGCGGGAGCAAAAATTGTTGATACAGCTGAAGAAGCTTGGAACATGGAAATGGTTATGAAAGTTAAAGAACCAATTGAAAGCGAATACAAACACTTCAGTGAAGGCTTAATCTTATTCACATACTTACACTTAGCTCCAGAGCCAGAATTAACAAAAGCGTTAATTGAGAAGAAAGTTGTTGCGATTGCATATGAAACAGTACAATTAGAAAACCGTTCTCTACCATTACTTGCACCTATGAGTGAAGTAGCTGGTCGTATGGCTGCACAAATTGGTGCGCAATTCCTTGAGAAAAACAAAGGCGGTAAAGGTATCTTACTTGCAGGTGTTCCAGGAGTTAAACGTGGTAAAGTAACAATCATCGGTGGTGGACAAGCTGGTACAAATGCTGCTAAAATTGCAGTTGGACTAGGTGCGGATGTAACAATCATCGACTTAAGCGCAGAACGTCTTCGTCAATTAGATGACATTTTCGGAAACCAAGTAAAAACTTTAATGTCTAATCCTTACAATATTGCAGAAGCTGTAAAAGAGTCTGATCTTGTAATCGGTGCAGTATTAATCCCAGGTGCAAAAGCTCCAAAACTTGTAACAGAAGAAATGATTAAATCAATGGAACCAGGTTCTGTTGTTGTAGATATCGCGATTGACCAAGGTGGTATTTTCGAAACAACTGACCGTATTACAACTCATGATAACCCAACTTACGAAAAACACGGCGTTGTTCATTATGCAGTTGCAAACATGCCAGGTGCGGTTCCACGTACATCAACTCTTGCATTAACAAACGTAACAGTACCATATGCAGTACAAATTGCTAACAAAGGCTACAAAGAAGCTTGCCTAGGCAACTCTGCATTACTAAAAGGTATTAACACATTAGATGGCTATGTAACATTTGAAGCAGTTGCAGAAGCTCACGGTGTAGAGTACAAAGGTGCTAAAGAATTATTAGAAGCAGAAACAGTATCTTGCTAATAGAAGCATTATACAAAACAAAATCGAACAATATATAATACAACATGATAAGAGCTAAGAGATAATACCTCTTAGCTCTTCTTAGTAAAAGGGGGCATACATCGTGGCCAACCTATTTAAAAAGAAATCCGTTACGCAATTGTTAGGGGAAAGTAAAAGTAAAACTTTGACGAAAACGCTAGGGGCATTTGACCTAACAATGCTAGGGATTGGTGCGATAATTGGTACAGGAGTTCTAGTATTAACTGGATTAGTAGCAGCAAGAGATGCTGGTCCAGCAGTTATTTTTTCATTTATGATTGCAGCAATTGTTTGTGGATTTGCAGCATTATGTTATGCAGAAGTTGCATCTACACTTCCTGTTTCAGGTAGTGTGTACACATATTCGTATGCAACAATTGGTGAGTTTGTTGCTCATTTAATGGGATGGACATTGTTATCCGTATATGTCGTAACGACTGCCGCAGTAGCTGGCGGATGGACGGGTTATTTCAATAATTTAGTGAGTGGACTGGGACTTGAAATTCCGAAAGCGTTGCTAACAATTCCAGCGCAAGGTGGTATGGTAAACTTACCAGCAGTTATCGTTACGTTAGTGATAACTTGGTTATTATCACGAGGTACGAAAGAAAGTAAGCGTGTGAATAACATAATGGTATTAATTAAAATTGGTATTGTTGTTTTATTCATTGCAGTTGGTGTATTCTACGTGAAACCAGAAAACTGGATACCATTTGCACCTTACGGTTTAAGTGGAGTGTTCGCAGGGGGAGCAGCAGTATTCTTTGCTTTCTTAGGATTTGATGCATTAGCAACTTCTGCTGAAGAAGTAAAAAATCCGCAACGCGATCTACCAATTGGTATTATTGCTTCGTTAGTCATTTGTACAATCATTTATGTTGTAGTTTGTCTTGTTATGACAGGCATGGTTTCTTATAAGGAATTAGATGTACCTGAAGCTATGGCATATGTGTTAGAAGTTGTAGGACAAGATAAAGTGGCTGGTGTAATTGCTATTGGGGCTGTAATCGGTATTATGGCTGTAATTTTCGCTTACATTTATGCGACAACACGTGTATTCTTCGCAATGAGTCGTGACGGTTTATTACCAAAATCTTTTGCGAAAATTAACAAGAAGACTGAAGCGCCAACATTTTCAGTTTGGTTAACAGGAATTGGTATTGCTTTAATTGCTGGATTTATCGATTTAAAAGAATTGTCGAATTTAGCGAATATTGGAGCGTTATTAACATTCGCCATGGTTGGTGTAACTGTTATCATTCTTCGTAAAACGCATCCGAAATTACAACGTGGATTTATGGTACCACTTGTACCGATCTTACCGATTATTTCAATTGCATGTTGTCTATTCTTAATGGTAAATTTACCGTTAACAACATGGATATACTTTGGTATTTGGTTAGCGATTGGAGTAGTTGTATACTTTGTTTATTCGAAAAAACATAGTCATTTAAAAGACGATGGAAGTTCGCAGGATAATTTAGAACAAGCTAATTAAAGGGATATAAACACAGTAAGCCTTGTGCGTCTAGGGAGCGCGCAAGGCTTTTTCTTTTGTTGAAATAAAGGGAACATATATTACTTTGTTGAATTTTTATGTCGGAATATGAAAAAAGGGTGTGCGAATTGTACATCCTTTTTTGTATGAGAATATAGAGGATGCGGAAAATATGTATATGCCTTACTAAAATGTGAACGAAATGTTCATAAAAAAAATTCAGATTTCATTGACACATATGAGTAGGCGCTCATATAATAAGAGTATAAGATATATGAATGATTGTTCATATGTTCAATTAAAGAGGTGAGCTATAATGGCTGGAAATAAAGTAGAAACACCACAAGAGACATGTTCTCAAACGATAATTCATGAAGAAGTTGTTGAGCAAGTAAAACAAACAATTCCAACTGATGAAAGTTTAAGTAAAGTAGCAGAACTATTTAAAGTATTAGGTGACCGTACACGTACGAGAATATTACATGCGCTATTTGAAGCTGAAATGTGCGTTTGTGATTTAGCTTATTTATTAGGAATGACACAATCATCTATTTCGCATCAGCTTCGTGTGTTAAAGCAAGCGAAACTTGTGAAGAATCGTAAAGAAGGAAAGGTTGTTTATTATTCGTTAGCTGACCAGCACGTAATTCATATCTTCGAGCAAGCGTTTGAACACGTAAACGAAGAAGAATAAAAAGAACGCGAGGAGGGAGAACGATGGCTGAAGCGTTAGTGAAAAAGAAACTGATGTTAGAAGGTTTAGATTGTGCGAATTGTGCAATGAAAATTGAAAAAGGTGTTGGGAATATAGAAGGAGTAAATTCTTGCTCTGTAAACTTCGCAACAAAGACAATGATCTTAGAAACAGCACAAAATAAAGAAAACGAAGTTGTTACGGAAGCAAAACAACTCGTTACAAAATTAGAACCGCATATTAAAGTGCAAGAAGAGCAAAAAAATAAAATTGCTAAAGAAGTATTTATATTAGAAGGTTTAGATTGCGCGAACTGTGCAATGAAAATTGAAAATAAAGTGAAGGAAATGCCAGCTGTCTCAGAAGCAACTGTTGATTTCGTATCGAAGAAACTACGAGTAGAAGTTGCGAATAAAAGAGAACTAGAAGCAACTGTAGCAAATATAACAAATGTCGTTCAAAAGTTAGAGCCAGATGTGAAAGTTGTTCGTGAAGAGAAGAACGGTCATGACCACGGACATAGTCACGATCATGGTGAAGCAAACGTGAAAAAGATGGTAGGGAGATTAGTGGTCGGCGGAATTTTGACAGCAATTGCTGCATTAGCGAGCTTACCACAAATGGTAACAATTCCGTTATTCGTCCTTGCTTATTTATTAATAGGTGGAGATATCGTTTGGAGAGCGGTAAGAAACATAACTCGCGGCCAAGTATTTGATGAAAACTTCTTAATGGCAATTGCAACTGTAGGAGCCTTTGCAATTCAGCAATATTCAGAAGCCGTAGCAGTAATGCTATTTTATCAAGTAGGAGAACTATTCCAAAGCATTGCGGTAAACCGCTCTCGAAAATCAATTACTTCATTAATGGATATTCGTCCTGATTATGCGAATGTAAAGATTGGGAATGAAACGAAACAAGTATCACCAGAAGATGTACAAATTGGCGATTATATTATCGTTAAGCCAGGTGAGAAAGTACCATTAGACGGAAAAGTAATTGAAGGAACATCAATGGTAGATACTTCAGCATTAACTGGTGAATCTGTACCACGTGAAGTTGAAGTTGGAAATGATGTATTAAGTGGCTTTGTGAACCAAAACGGTGTATTAACAATTGAAGTTACAAAAGAGTTTGGTGAATCAACTGTATCGAAAATTTTAGATTTAGTTCAAAATGCAAGCAGTAAAAAAGCACCAACAGAAAACTTTATTACGAAGTTTGCGCGTTACTACACTCCAGTTGTAGTTATTACAGCGGCGATCATGGCGTTTATTCCACCGCTTATTTTAGAAGGAGCTACATTCTCTGAGTGGATTTATAGAGCTTTAGTGTTCTTAGTAATCTCTTGTCCATGTGCGTTAGTTGTATCCATTCCTCTTGGATTCTTTGGAGGTATCGGTGGTGCATCTAAAAGTGGTGTGTTAGTAAAAGGTAGTAACTATTTAGAAGCTTTAAATGATGTAAAATATATTGTTTTTGACAAAACAGGAACATTAACAAAAGGTGTTTTCAAAGTTACAAAAATGGAACCGAGCGAAGGTACTACAAGCGAAGAGTTATTAGAGTATGCGGCATTTGCTGAAGTGTATTCTAACCATCCAATTGCCCAATCTATTCGAAAGGCATATGGAAAATCAATTGATGAAAAAATAATCGATGATTATAACGAAATTTCTGGTCACGGTACAGTCGTAAAAGTACAAGGAAAAGAAATTTTTGCAGGTAATGCAAAATTAATGAGAAAAGAAAATATTGAATTTAAACAACCAGAAACAGTAGGTACATTAGTTCACGTTGCTGTAGATGGAAAATATGCAGGTTATATTGTTATTTCTGATGAGGTGAAAGAGGATTCGAAACAAGCGATTCAAAAGTTAAAAGAACTAGGTATTAAAAAGACAGTAATGTTAACTGGTGATGCAAAAACAGTTGGTGAAGCTGTCGGTAAAGAATTAGGCTTAGATGAAGTTCATGCGGAATTACTACCGCAACAAAAAGTAGAAGAGATTGAAAAAATTGATGCAGCGAAGCATGGAAAAGAAAAAATTGCCTTCGTTGGTGACGGTATTAACGATACACCAGTATTAGCCCGTGCAGACGTTGGTATTGCGATGGGTGGTTTAGGATCAGATGCAGCAATTGAAGCGGCAGACATCGTTATTATGACTGATGAGCCTTCAAAAATTGCGACAGCTGTAAAAATTGCAAAACGCACAAGAAGTATAGTGTGGCAAAATATCATCTTTGCTTTAGGTGTAAAAGGGATCGTTCTATTACTTGGTGCCTTTGGTATTGCAACAATGTGGGAAGCTGTTTTCTCAGATGTTGGTGTGACACTACTTGCAGTGTTAAATGCAATGCGTGTATTACGAGTGAAAGATTTATAAAAAAGAGGACGCAACCTGCGTCCTCTTTTTTATTAGTGATTTTGTTGAAATTGATTCAATAAAATAATATCAAATATTATTTTACTTTTAAATAGTATAATATTAAAATTTACAAATAAAAAACATTCGTCTTATTATTTTAATATATTTTTTACAAATATCCATATAGTATTGAAAAAAACAGAGAAGGAGAAACTTCTCTGTTTACTTTTGTATGTTTTTTTCAACTTGTTCTCGAACTGTTTGAATGTAATTCATTTTATGATCCCAACATTCTTGGCTTAAATCGACAGGATACTCTTCGGGATTTAAAGTTCGCATGTATTCTTCCCAAAATAGAGCGAGACTCTGTTCATTATATTGTTGAATATCTAATATACTTGGTAGTTCATATGTTCTTTCACCGTTAACGAAAATGTCTTTATGGAGTTCACGGGCTTCAAAGTTTGTTACGAATTTACTTATATATGTGTGAACTGGATGGAACATTTTTAAGCGCTCTTCTTTTTCAGGTTCTTCAGAATCTAACGCAATATAATCGCCTTCTGCATGATCGTTAACCCGATTGATAATACGATAAATTCGTTTCAGTCCTGGAGTGGTAATTTTTTCAGGATTAGATGAAATTTTAATCGTATCATTTAATTTTCCGTCAGTATCTTCAATCGCAACAAGTTTGTAAACAGCCCCTAATGCAGGTTGCTCAAAGGACGTAATTAATTTCGTCCCAACGCCCCATACGTCAATTTTTGCTCCTTGAGATTTAAGGTGCATAATTGTGTATTCATCTAAATCGCTAGAAGCGATAATTTTTGTATTTGTAAACCCTGATTCATCTAGTAGTTTTCGTGCCTTTTTCGATAAATAAGCCATATCACCACTATCAAGACGTATACCATAGAAATCAATACGATCCCCAAATTCTTTTGCAACACGAATTGCATTTGGAACACCAGATTTCAATGTGTCATATGTATCAACGAGAAAGACGCACTTTTTATGAGTTTCAGCGTATTTCTTAAATGCGACGTATTCATCGCGATATGCTTGAACGAACGAGTGCGCATGTGTGCCAGCTACAGGGATCCCAAAGCGTTTCCCAGCACGAACATTGCTTGTAGAGGAGAAACCACCAATAAAGGCAGCACGCGTCCCCCAAAGGGCAGCGTCGAACTCGTGGGCACGTCTTGTGCCGAACTCTAAAAGCTCATCATTATTTGCAGCATGTTTCATACGAGCAGCTTTTGTTGCAATTAATGTTTGGTAATTCACAATATTTAAGAGAGCGGTTTCAATAATTTGTGCTTCACCGAGTGGTGCATCAACGCGTAATAAAGGCTCGTTATTAAATACAACTTCACCTTCTTGCATACTACGAATCGTCCCAGTGAATTTCATATTTTGTAAATAATGAAGGAATTCTTCTTCAAATTGTAATTCTGCTAAATAAGCGATATCGCTTTCAGTAAAGCTGAAATTTTCTATGTACTCTACAATTTTCTCAAGGCCAGCAAAAACAGCGTAGCCGTTCTCAAATGGAAGCTTTCGAAAATATAAATCAAAAACAGAACGGCGATTATGAATACCATCTTTCCAATATGTATAAGCCATGTTGATTTGATATAGGTCTGTATGTAAGGCATAACTATCGTCTTTATAATGAGTCATCGCGAGAACACCTCCATAATTTGGTTATAGTATACCAATTTTTCACCATTCGTAGCAAAGAAGAGATATTGAAGTGAAGTCAAGAGAGAAAAAAATGAAATTATGCATATTTTTTAGAAAATTTATATTTATCAATTTATATTTCTCCAGATTTTATGTATTATTAGAGTAATGGGGTAATGAGAATGGAGGAGGACAATGCAACAAACATTAGAAAAAATAGGCAAACAAGTCTTTTACAAACGGCTTCAGCAAAAAATGACACAAGAAGAATTATGTCAGGGCATTTGTTCTGTCTCATACTTAAGTAAGATTGAAAATGGAAAGATCGAAGCATCAGAAGAAATTCTACAATTGCTCTGCACAAGACTAGAAATTGCCGTGACGGATTTGAGAGATGTAGAAGAAGATGTGAAGGGGAAGCTAGATGAATGGTTAAATGCACTAGTTCATTTAGACAAGCAACAAGTAGAACGTATATATGAAGAGTTGCAAGGTGAAATGAAGCATGTGTTGGATTTTGAAATTATAAATTATTATAAACTGCTGTATACGCGATATTTAATTATGAAAAGGGACTTAGTAGCTCTTGAAGAAGAATTGGATAAGTTGAAAAAGGTGTATAAAAAATATTCACCATTTCAAAAAATGCTTTATACGTATAGTAGGGCGTTATTATATTCTTTACAGTATAAATATACACAGGCTTTGGAGTACTTACTGCAAACGGAAACCATGGCGAAGGCACTGGGCTATTATGAAACGGGGATATATTATAATTTAGCGCTCACATATAGTCAGATGGAAATAGACCACATGACTTTATACTTTGCCAATGTTGCGTTAGAAGGCTTTAAGAGTGAGTATAAGTTTAGAAATATAATTAATTGTAAATTTCTAATTGCATTTAGTTATACTCGAAAAAAACAATATAATGAAGCGATGGAAATCTATAATCATATTCTAAGAGAAGCAAATTCTTTTGCGGATAAAGATAATATTATGTCAATCGCTTTAAATAATATTGGTTATTTGTATTACCGTCAAAAGAATTATGTGAAGGCAAAAGAGTACTATATAGAATGTTTAAAGTATAAAAAAGAAGAGGATATGAATTATATTGATGCCATGTATGAACTATCCTTACAATGTATTCAATTGGGAGAATTTGAAGACGCGAAGAAATGGATTGAAAAAGGTATTTTTGCTGCAAAGAAAGCTGAAAGATACAAAGGAATGTTATATTTACTATTAAGTTTACAATATAAGTATTTTGAAAAAAGAGATACTTATAAAAGGTTTTTGGAAACAGAGGTAGTTCCTTTTTTTAAAGCTGAAAACAATATAAAAGATTTGAAAACTATATATTTAGAGTTGGCGGAGTACTTAGAAGAATGCGCAGATTTTAAAGAAAGTAATTATTATTATAAATTAGCAATAAAATTATTAGAAGAATAAAAAGGAGTGAGATTATGAAAAAGTTTATTGTAGGAACATTTGTAATTATGTCAATTGCGGCGATAGTATTAGATATTCAGTATGCTTGGAAACCAGATGTCCTTGGTCAAGAAGCTAAAACCGTTGAACAAATTAATTCATAATGAAGAAACCCCTTTCCAACCGGAAAGGGGTTTTTCAATATTTGTTCCTCAAAATTCTACAAAACTTGAGAAATAAATTAATTGAATTTTTAGTATATTAATAGTGGAAACATAATGCTAATATGAAACTACTCTTTTTCAAAAAAATTTTTATTAGGGGGAAGGTTCATGAAAAAGAAAAGTTTAGCGTTAGTGTTAGCGACAGGAATGGCAGTTACAACGTTTGGAGGGACAGGCTCTGCATTTGCGGATTCTAAAAATGTACTCTCTACGAAGAAGTACAATGAGACAGTACAGTCACCTGAGTTTATTTCTGGTGATTTAACTGGAGCGACTGGTAAGAAAGCAGAATCTGTTGTGTTTGATTACTTAAACGCAGCAAAAGGTGATTACAAGCTAGGGGAAAAGAGTGCGCAAGATTCTTTCAAAGTGAAACAAGTGAAGAAAGATGCTGTAACTGATTCAACAGTAGTACGTATGCAACAAGTTTACGAAGGAGTACCTGTATGGGGTTCTACTCAAGTAGCTCACGTAAGTAAAGATGGTTCTTTAAAAGTATTGTCTGGAACAGTTGCACCTGATTTAGACAAAAAGGAAAAGTTAAAAAATAAAAATAAGATTGAAGGCGCAAAAGCAATTGAAATCGCGCAGCAAGATTTAGGGGTAACACCGAAATATGAGGTAGAACCAAAAGCGGACTTATATGTATATCAAAATGGTGAAGAAACAACATATGCATATGTTGTAAATCTAAATTTCTTAGATCCAAGTCCAGGAAACTACTACTATTTCATTGAAGCAGACAGCGGTAAAGTATTAAATAAATATAATAAATTGGATCATGTAGCAAATGAAGATAAATCACCAATTAAGCAAGAGGCTCCTAAACAGGATGCGAAAGCAGTAGTAAAACCTGTAACAGGAACAAATAAAGTAGGAACTGGTAAAGGTGTATTAGGAGATACGAAATCACTCAATACAACATTATCTGGCTCATCTTACTACTTACAAGATAATACGCGCGGAGCAACGATTTTCACATATGATGCGAAAAATCGTACTACATTGCCAGGAACTTTATGGTTAGATGCAGATAATGTTTTCAATGCAGCGTATGATGCAGCGGCAGTAGATGCTCATTACTATGCAGGTAAAACATATGATTATTATAAAGCTACATTTAATAGAAACTCTATTAATGATGCAGGGGCACCGTTAAAATCAACAGTTCATTACGGAAGTAAGTATAATAATGCATTCTGGAACGGCTCACAAATGGTATACGGAGATGGAGATGGTGTAACATTCACTTCATTATCTGGTGGAATTGACGTAATTGGTCACGAATTAACGCATGCTGTTACGGAAAATAGCTCGGACTTAATTTATCAAAATGAATCAGGAGCGTTAAATGAAGCGATTTCTGATATCTTTGGTACTTTAGTAGAATTCTATGATAACCGTAACCCAGATTGGGAGATTGGTGAAGATATTTACACGCCTGGTAAAGCAGGAGATGCGCTTCGCTCTATGAGTGATCCAGCGAAATATGGTGACCCAGACCATTATTCTAAGCGTTACACTGGTACTAGTGATAACGGTGGGGTTCATACAAACAGTGGTATCATTAACAAACAAGCTTATTTATTAGCAAATGGTGGTACGCATTCGGGTGTAACTGTAACGGGCATTGGTAAAGATAAGTTAGGTGCAATTTATTACCGTGCAAATACACAATATTTCACGCAATCTACTACATTTAGCCAAGCTCGTGCTGGTGCAGTACAAGCTGCAGCGGATTTATATGGTGCTAGCTCTGCAGAAGTAAATGCAGTGAAGCAATCATTTAGTGCTGTTGGTGTAAATTAAGGATTTAAGGGACAGCTATTAATAAAATACTTCAAAAATAAAGAAGGAGCATAGGCTCCTTCTTTATTTTTTTCTCCATTTTTTCCACAAATAGAACAATCCAATGCAACCTGCGATTGTTACAATCCACTTCGCTTCATTTGTTCCGTTCATAACATGATATGCCGAATATACTTCAATCAATAATGCCGGTATTTTACCTATTGTACTGGCAATACTGAAGGAGAGTAATGACATTTTCCCTAGAGCTGCAAATAAAGTCACGATACTTGATGGGATGAAAGGTATCAATCGAAACGATAGAACGAGTAGAAAGGCCTCTCTACCTTGTACATAAAGAAGACGCTCTACCTTTGGGTACTTATTTACTTTATCGTGAGTGAACTTTTGAAGGCCCATGCGGTAAATATAAAACGAGATAATAGCCCCTAAGGCCTCACCTGCGATCGAAATGATTGTGCCATTTGTTACACCGAAGAGCTGTATATTAATGGCGGTTAAAAAAATACTAGGGATAAAACCTAAAAGACTAATGATGATGTTAATTAAGATACTAAGTGGAATTGCGATTGAATAGTATTCTGTTAAGAAATTTTGAATCGTTTCAGCCATTGTTTAAAATCCTTTATCTTTTTTTGCATTACACCATATTTCGTTTGTATAGGCAAGGGTAAATTTACATAATGTAGAAAAACGTTGATAAGAAGGGGTCTTTATACCTTATATAGGTATTGGGTATATAAAAACAGGGGTATTTTAAATTATTTTGAAAAACACTATAAAAACCTTTATATAAAAGAGTTATATAGTTATATTATCAGTGTTTTCATCTGGGAAATAATCATAAAATATAGGGGGTATATATTATAAAAGTAGAAAAATAGAGGGTTGATGAAATTGCGCGGGTAAATATGGAAAAATAGATGGAAAAAATGAAAACTGATAGATTTTTTCGTTGTGAAATTGACTTTTAGTGAAGTTGCGATAATAATCATGAAAGAGGTGATATGATGAAACGAATAAGTAGTCTTTTCTTGAGTGGTTTATTGGCACTAATGCTGATCTTAAGTGGATGTGCAGGAAAAGAACAAAAAACAGAGAAACAAACAGGGAATCAATCGACATCAGTAGAAAAAATTAGTGATAATATTTTAGATGAAATGGAAGGGCCACCTAAAAATGGTCATACGATTGAAAGACATGTAGGCAAATCAGAAGAAGATTTGAAGAATCGCTTGAAGACAGATAAAGTATCAGCAGCAAGTACATACTATGACAAGGAAACAGCAACGAAAGCTGTAAAAGATAGTTTGAAGCAGCATGATAAGGAAATTCAAGACTGGTTAAAAAATTCTAAAGAGGCTCGTCTCGTACTAAATACAACACATTCATTCCCGGTTGGAAAAACGGTAATAAAGAAAAATATGAGTGTAAAAGACAAGTTGGTAAAAACTGTTACTGTTTTAGCAAGAGATAAGTCAGGAGAATTAGGGTTTAAGATTATTACTTCTTATCCATCTGATAAATAAGAAGGGGGAGTACATTATGTATACGACATTACAATACTTTCTTAAATCGTACTGTACGTTAAGTGTTCATGAGGATGAAATAGTAAGCGTGATGGAAGAGTTTATTGAACAAGAAGACGAAGAAATTGTTTTGAAATTACGTGATGAATTAATAAATATGAAGAAAAAGAACGCGTGGGAAGAGGCGTGTGTATTAGCTGCGAAGCAAGGCAATCGTATGTGGTCTTTAGAAGAAACGAAAGACCATCTTGAAACTTTTTTACTATTACTGCAAAAGAAAAAGGCGTGATATAATCACGCCTTTTTCTTTATGCTATTCGGTGGATATTATCTATTCTTTTGGAGCGCTTTTATATACGCTTTTTGAAATTTGTCCATTTGATATTACTTCCCCGTTTTGTGTTACTTTTTTATACGTAACCGCTGTGATTTTATCACTAGTCCTACTAATTACTTGAGAAGAAACTTCAACATTTTTACCAGTATTTGTACCGAAAATGCGTGTAGTAATACTACCTCCATTTGAAAATGCTTGAATATAAATATGATTGCCCGTATTATTTTTAAATTTTAAATCTGGACCATAATCTGCTACTGCTGCATCTTGCCCAAGTGGTAAATAATTTACCGGCATAGAATGATTGCTTCGAGAAACAATGCCTAAATCTGCCCTTAAAGCTGCGCTGTATAATGTACTACTGACTTGGCAAACTCCTCCGCCTGCACTTTGTATTACTTTACCTTGTGAATATACTGCTGCAGATTTGTAACCATGTGCAGCATCAGTTACGCCAACGCGGCCGTTAAAACTAAACGTTTCATCAGGTGCGACAATAACCCCACTTAAAGTATTGGCTGACTTATTTACGTTAAATGATTGATTTCCGTTACGCCCGGCCATTGGAGTAGAATATTCAGCGATGACTTCTTTAATACCCATTTTCTGTATGTCTTCTGTAGAACGTTCTGGTTTTATAAATGTAACTGGCAATGTAACATCTGATTTACCAGTAGTAATAGCTTCGTTTGTTAAACCGTTTAGTTTCCCTTTATCAATTTTTTCTCCGTTTTGGCTTTGACTAACATTTACTGTTGAGCCTTCAATACTCAATTCTGCATTAACAGGATTTTTTAATGTTTCATTATATTTATCTTTTATAAAGGTTTCATAAGCTGTTGCATTTAATTGTGGTGTTAATTTATAGTCACGTTTTAATTCACCGTTTTCAGCTTGCTTACGCATTTTGTAACGATTCATTACGTTTCCTTCTTGTTCTTTGAAGATTTTGTCAATAATATCTTTCTCTTTATAATTTATCCCTAAATCTTTCCATGTGTAAGTTTGTTTATCGTTTTGGAATATGTAGGTAAGGGATTTTTGATCTAACTCATTTACCTTTTTATTAATAATTGCTTGAATATCTTTCTTATTTTTTCCTTCGAGAGAAATACCTTCAAATGTAGTATTTGGTAATGCAGTAGTATCTAATTGATTATTTAATTTGGATACATATTGATATCCCCCAACACCGCCTACACAAAGTAATATGCCCCCAGCAATTGCAGAACCAATCAGTATTTTACTTAGCTTCATGTATTTCCCCCCAGAAATTTATGTATAAATATATGTATTACATTTTTTGTATAAAAATGATGAAAATAACATTATGTACGTACTAGTATACTATTATTTTCACTGTGTGTGTAATGTTTTCATAAAAAATGTTACATCGCTGTAATAATTGTCACTTCTTGTCACAATGTGTATGAAAAATATGTTGAAAAATATAATAAAAAGGCTGTCTAGAAAGATCTAGCAGCCTTTTTATTATAATTTTTTATGTTCATTTTTATTCGTAACACCGAGATGTTTTTGAAGGGTAGTTGAAATAGTATCGACGCTTTTTTCATTTGGAACGTAATAATAAATACCGCCTATATATTTATCTGTACCTTCTACTTGCATTTTTTCCATTTTTAAATTTGAATCCATTGAATTTTTTGTAATTGTCATCATATCATCAAACGTTAAATTGGTTTTTAAATCCTTATCGACAGCGTCTAGTAGGCCACCGATTTTATTAATAGAATTAAGAGATAGTGCCTTTTCAGCAATGGCCTCTAATACAAGCTGTTGTCGTTGGCCACGCATATAATCACTATCGATATGACGAGTTCTAGCTAGTGCCAGTGCCTCTTCTCCATTTAAATGTTGACGTCCTTTTTTTAGATGAATTGCATCTGCTTCATCTTTACTATTTTGCTCTGTGAACTCAACTGGAACGTCCACAGTAATACCACCAAGAGAATCAACAATTCTGATAAAGGATTTAAAGTTGAATTTTACATAATAATCAACTGGAACATCTAAAAAGTTCTCTACCGTATCAATTGTGCTGTCTACACCACCGAATACGTGAGCATGTGTAATTTTATCGTATTTATCACGTGATTTAATGTAGACGCGTGAGTCACGTGGAATGCTTACAAGTTTAACGGATTTATCGTTTTTATTAATTGTTGCAAGTAATAACGCATCTGTTCGAGTTGCTTTTCCATAACCTTTTTCCCTAATTTCACTTTCATCAACACCCATAATAAGTACGGAAATGTTGTCGGTCATAGGTTTAACAGCTTTTTCACGTTTACTGGACTTATCTCCTCGACCTAGTTCAGCATAAGCATTATTTAAGACGGACTTTGCTTTACTGTATATATGGAATGAGTAGCCTCCTGCTCCAAGTGCTACAATTAGTAATGGAATAAGAAGGAACCAAAGTAGGCGTTTTTTCTTTGAGCGTCCTTTTTTGGCTCGCGTATTGTTGTTCGTGTCGGATTTCATCATTTTTTCTCCTTTAAAACTATCAAAGTGTATACATTTAGAAGTGTATTCAAACACATAAAAAATATTTTACGCTAAATAAAAGCGATTGTACATGTATAAAAAATAGATGTCTTGATTATTTATAAGACACCTATTCGTTATTGTATACAAAAGATAGGGATAAGAAAATGATAAAATTTTACCTAATTACAACATAATGCTTACGATAATTGCAGATAAAATACTAACGAGAGTAGCTCCATATAGTAATTTAAGGCCAAACCTCGCAACAACGTTTCCTTGTTCTTCGTTTAGTCCTTTTACCGCACCTGAAATAATACCAATGGAAGAAAAATTGGCAAAAGATACAAGGAAAACAGAAATAATACCAACTGTACGGGGAGAAAGGCTATTAGAAATTTTACTGAGGTCCATCATTGCAACAAATTCATTCGTTACAAGCTTCGTTGCCATAATGCTGCCAGCCGCGACAATTTCAGAACTTGGTACACCGATAAGGAATGCGATAGGTGCAAATACATAGCCGATTAATTGTTGGAACGTAATACCGAATATAATGAGGAACAGGTCATTAATACAACTAATTAATGCGACGAATCCGATGAGCATAGCGCCGACAACAATGGCTACACGAAAACCATCAAGAATGTATTCTCCAAGCATTTCAAAAAAGCTTTGTTTTTCACCTTTGATTTCTAAAATATCTTCGTCATCTTTAACGTCGTAAGGGTTAATGATGAGTACGATAATAAAACCGCTAAATAAATTGAGAACGAGTGCAGTTACTACATATTTAGGTTCAATCATTGTCATATAGGCACCTACGATAGACATAGATACGGTTGACATAGCAGAGGCACAAAGTGTATAAAGACGGTGTTTTGGAATTTGAGCTAATTGCTTTTTCACTGTAATAAAAACTTCTGATTGGCCGACAATGGCAGAGGCGATAGCGTTGTAAGATTCTAATTTCCCAAGACCATTTATTTTACTAAGAAAGTACCCGATCCAATGAATAAAAAATGGTAGTATTTTGAAATGTTGTAATATACCAATTAAAACAGAAATAAAGACGATTGGTAATAATACATTAAGGAAAAATGGCATTTCACCTTTATTTGCAAGGCCACCAAATACGAAATTTATTCCATCAGCAGCATACTCGAGTAGCTTGGTAAACAAACTGGAAATGATTCTAATTAGTATGAGGCCGACTTCTGTATTTAGTAGTAAATAGGTTAAAATTAACTGTATAATAAGCATGATAAAAATTGGTTTAAATTTAATATGCTTCTTATTATTGCTAGCAATATAAGCGAGCAAGAAAACAACAATTAGTCCGACGAAAAAAGTAATGAATTTCATGATAAGCCCCCTAAAAGAGATATTCTGCTATATATGTTTTTCATTTCAAGAGAGAATATGCATCTTTGGTAAAGAAAGGAATAGAGAGAGTATGAATATATGTAGAGTGCATCACGTTGCAATTATTTGTTCGAATTATGAGACGTCAAAGGATTTTTATACTAGAATATTAGGATTTAAAGAACTGAATGAAGTATATAGAAAGGAACGAGATTCTTATAAATTAGATTTATGTGTAGGAGAAGAGTATCAAATCGAATTATTTTCATTTCCAAATCCGCCTGAGCGCAAAAGTTTTCCAGAAGCAGCAGGTCTTAGACATTTAGCATTTGCTGTTACAAATATAGAAGAAGCTGTGAAGCATTTAAATCAATGTGGTGTTGAGACCGAATCGATCCGTATTGATGAAATAACGGAGAAGAAATTCGTCTTTTTCCAAGATCCCGATGGTTTACCTTTAGAATTGTATGAGGTTTGAAAATTGGTGGATTTTATATAGAGTTGCTTTCCAATAATTGAAGAAACTAAAGTGAAACTTCTTTTTAAAAGGAGGTGTAACTTTAGCTAAGAAAGCTAAAGGACATATGTGGATATTTTAAAATTATTGATGGTAGTCATTCTTATTGGATTAACAGCATTTTTTGTGGCTGTTGAATTTGCAATTATTAAGGTACGTAGCAGTCGTATTGATCAACTCGTTAGCGAAAAAAGACGAGGTGCACTGGCAGCTAAAAAGGTAACTTCAAATTTAGATGAATATTTATCGGCCTGTCAGCTAGGTATTACAATTACTGCTTTAGGGCTCGGGTGGCTAGGGGAACCAACTATTAAACATTTACTCGAGCCGTTGTTTTTAAAATTAAAATTCTCACCTGCAATTTCCAGTACAGTTTCATTTATTATTGCCTTTGCAGTAATTACATTTTTACATGTTGTCATTGGGGAACTTGCTCCAAAGACATTTGCTATACAAAAAGCAGAACAAGTTAGCTTATTGTTATCGAAACCACTTATTTATTTTTACCGAGTTATGTATCCGTTTATTTGGGCTTTGAATGGTTCAGCGAGGGTTGTAACTGGTTTATTCGGATTACATCCAGCTTCTGAACATGAAGTAGCTCATTCAGAAGAAGAATTAAGGTTAATCTTATCTGAGAGCTATGAGAGCGGAGAGATTAACCAAAGGGAATTTAAATATGTAAATAATATTTTTGAATTTGATAATAGAGTAGCAAAAGAAATTATGGTACCTCGTACGGAAGTTGTAGGCTTATATGAGGACGAACCATTTGAAACACATATTAAAGTAATCGCACAAGAAAAGTACACGAGATATCCTGTATTTGGTGAAGATAAAGATGAAATTATTGGGATGGTTAATGTAAAAGATTTATTTATTCGTTATATGGATGGGAATCGGGACGAGGAGTGCTCGATTATGCCATATACAAGGCCAGTTATTGAAGTGCTAGAAAATATTCCAATTCATGATTTACTATTACAAATGCAAAGAAAACACATTCCATTAGCTGTATTGTATGATGAATATGGTGGTACAGCAGGGATTGTTACACTAGAAGATATTTTAGAAGAAATTGTTGGAGAAATTCGAGATGAATACGATGAAGATGAGAATCCACCTATAGAGCATGTAAGTGAAGGTTATAAAATCGTAGAGGGAAAAGTGCTTATTAGTGAAGTAAATGATTTGCTTGGCATACATTTAATTGCTGATGATGTAGATACAATTGGTGGCTGGATTATGGTACAAAAACAAATCGTTGCTGAAGGAGATGTTATTGAGAAACATGGTTTTTATTTTAAAGTCCTTGAAAAGGATATGCATCAAATTAAACGAGTGGAAATAAGGAAAGTAGAAGAATGATTTTCTGTAAACTTTAATAAAAAGGATATACAGAAAAATAAATGTTTGCGCTTTCAAAAAAGGTGCTATATAGTGAAGGTGGATACTGAAAAATTCTTCTGAATGATACTCGTGTTTTTAGAGGGCGGATTTTTTGGATAAGGATTTAGAATGAAAAAGTATAGGTGATAAAAATGATAGCAACGAAGGATATACGTATAGAAAAAGATTTTTTAGGTGAAAAAGAAGTACCAAGTGCAGCTTATTATGGTGTACAAACATTACGTGCCGTAGAAAACTTCCCAATTACAGGATACCGCATTCATCCATCACTCATTACAGCAATGGCAATTGTGAAAAAAGCGGCGGCACTTGCGAATATAGATACTGGTTACTTAGCTAAAGACATTGGACATGAAATTGCAGAAGCAGCGCAAGAAATTGTTGATGGAAAGTTTCATGATCAATTTATCGTGGATCCTATTCAAGGCGGAGCCGGAACTTCTATTAATATGAATACAAATGAAGTAATTGCGAATAGAGCGTTAGAACGTATGGGATATGAAAAAGGGGCGTATGCGAAAATTAGCCCAAACACTCATGTGAACATGGCCCAATCAACGAACGATGCGTTTCCAACAGGGATTCATATTGCAACTCTTATGATGTTAGAAAAGCTTCTTATTACAATGGAAGAACTTCATTCTGCTTTTCGTAAAAAAGCAAAAGAGTTTGATCACGTTATTAAAATGGGACGCACACATTTACAAGATGCAGTTCCAATTCGCCTTGGGCAAGAATTTGAAGCATATAGCCGAGTGCTTGCGCGTGATATAAAAAGAATTAAACAGTCTCGTCAACATTTATATGAAGTGAATATGGGGGCGACAGCTGTTGGCACAGGATTAAATGCAAATCCTACGTATATTGAACAAGTAGTAAAACATTTAAGAACGTTTAGTGGATTCCCACTTGTTGGTGCAGAGCATTTAGTTGATGCAACGCAAAATACAGATGCATACACAGAAGTATCTGCAGCACTTAAAGTATGTATGATGAACATGTCTAAAATTGCAAACGATCTTCGTATTATGGCGTCTGGGCCACGTGTTGGGTTAGCTGAAATTCAATTGCCAGCACGTCAGCCGGGTTCATCGATTATGCCAGGTAAAGTAAATCCAGTTATGGCAGAAGTAATTAACCAAGTCGCATTCCAAGTAATCGGAAACGATCATACAATTTGCTTAGCATCAGAAGCAGGACAATTAGAGTTAAACGTAATGGAGCCTGTGCTTGTATTTAATTTAATTCAATCTATAAGTATTATGAATAATGGATTCCGTGTATTCCGTGAATATTGTATTGAAGGAATTACAGCAAATGAAGAATTGCTGAAGCAATATGTTGAGAAAAGTGTTGGAATTATTACAGCAGTTAATCCTCATATTGGTTATGAAGCAGCATCTCGTATTGCACGTGAAGCAATTGAAACAGGAAAATCTGTTAGGGAGTTATGTTTAGAACATGGTGTACTGACAGAAGAGGAATTGGATATTATTTTAGATCCATTCGAAATGACTCACCCTGAAATTGCTGGAGCTTCTTTATTAAAAAATAAAAAAATGTAATGTGAAAAACACCGATCCATTTGGATCGGTGTTTTATTTTTAAAAGATATTAAATACAGCGTTTAATTGAAGTAAGCTAATAACAGCTAAGAAGATTAAACTGTATTTCATTGCTGTTTTAAATAGAGCAGATTCTTTCCCAACTAGTCCAACTGCGGCACAAGCAACTGCTACAGATTGTGGTGAAACCATTTTTGCCATTGTACCACCTACTACGTTTAAGGCAACGAGTGTAGAAGGAACGATGTTTAACTGGTCTGCTGTTACTGCTTGAAGTGGTGCGAATAAAGAACCACTTGAAACTACTGAACCTGTAATGAATACGCCAATCCATCCTAAGATTGGAGAAAGAACTGGGAATGCATTACCAGTAGAAGAGAATGCAAGTCCAAGTGTAGACGACATACCAGAGTAGTTCTCTACGTAAGCTAAAGCGATAACGCTACAAATTGTATATACTGGAGCTTTTAATTCTTTCATTGTTTCAATCATTAATTCTTTAACCATTTTACCTTTTACGCGGTAAACGATAAGTGAAACGATAATTGCTAGTACAATCGCTGTAGTTGTAGAAGAGAATACATCGAATTTGAAAACAGCTGCGAAAGGTGTATCAGCTTTTGTAATTGGTGTAGTTTTCATAACAGCATTATGAAGACCAGGGAACTGAATGTTAAATACTAAGTTTGCTAACGCACCATCTGGAGCAAATAAAGCTTTAATCGGTTTTAAGTTAAAGATTGTTACAAATGCAGTTAAGAATACGAATGGAGACCAAGCATATAAAATTTGATTGAATGTATGTGATACTTTAGTTTCTTGTTTTTCTTCTTTAGTAGAAGATTTTGGTTGCCAAACACGTAAGAATAATGCAAGAGCAATCATACTTACAACGGCTGCGAAAATATTAGTAAGTTCTGCACCTAAGAAGTAAGTTACAGCGAATTGAGTAATTGCGAAAGAAACACCACTTACAAGAATACCTTGCCAAGTTTCTTTAATACCTTTAATTCCATCGACCATTGAAACAAGTAAGAAAGGTAAGATAACACTAATGAAAGGTAAAATAAGAACAGTTTGACGACCAATAGTTAATGCGTCAAGTTGAGTTAATTGTGCTGGTACTGTAACTGGAATACCCATAGCACCCATAGCACCACCAGCGATATTAGCTACTAAACAAATACCTGCTGCTTTTAATGGGTTAAATCCCATACCTACAAGTAGTGCAGCTGTAATAGCAACTGGAACCCCTAGACCAGCTGCGCCTTCTAAGAAAGCACCGAAAGAATAAGCGATTAATAATACTTGTAAACGTTGATCATTTGTAATGCTTGAAATACTATCGCGAATAATATTGAATTGCTCTGTTTTAACAGTTAATTTGTAAAGGAAAATTGCGGCGATAACGATAGTACAAATTGGATAAAATCCAGATAAAACACCGAATCCAGCAGATGCTACAGCTACTGTTGCTGGCATTTTATAAACAAATATTGCAAGGATAATAGCGACAATCACACTATAAAGACCAGCCATGTAACTTTTCATTTTGAATCCCATTAAACAAATGATGAAACAAAAGATTGGAAGTGCTGCGATTAGTGCAGATAACCAAATATTGTTTAATGGGTCATAAATTTGTGTCCAAGTACTCATAATAATGACAACTCCTATCTATTATATGTGAAGAAATTCACATTATTTGTGAAACTATTCACAATCAACTTACATGCTTAGTATATTCTCCTTCAACACTATTGTCAACGTAAAAAAGTATAATTATTCCATAATAGTGTTAAAAGAAAAGCTTTGTTCATAAAGTAGACAAAAAACACACTCAAATGAATTTAAGTGTGCTGTATAAGTTATTTGCATATTATTTTGCTTATTTAGATGGCATGTTCCTTATAGGCGTATATTAGATGCCATCTTTTATATCGAGTATAAAGTTTGATATATGAACTGATCTGTCCTGTTTGATCTAGTGAGGGAGGAATGGTGAGTGGATTTAATAGGAAGTTTTGCACAACAGTCCAACCGCTTGCAATACGAATAAAAAATAAGAAACAAATTTTTAATATCACATCATCTCTTTTTACTGAAAATTCCTTTTAGCGTAACAAAGAGGTTAATTATAGTTCAACTACATTACGATAGGTTATCAATTATAGACGGTATTTTACAATACCGTTACTGTGCATTTCAATGAGGTGAAAATATAACAAAAAGCCTGATAAAACAACGTTTGCAAGCAAAGTATTCGTAGGCCATTATTTTGCTTTTTCGTTATATCATATAGTATAATATTCAAAATCAACAAGGATTTTTTCCTGAATTTTTGTTGATGAAAATGGAAAAATTTTTCGGCTTTATAGGTTGATAAAGTTATGTCGTAACAGGAAATATAAGAACAGATATATAAATAAATAAAAAGAACATAAAAACGCAAATAAAAACGAAAATGAGGGGAACTTTATGAGCCAAAATCAATTCGAATGTCGTATTTCAGAAGAAGATGTACAAATGTTAAGAGCGTTAGCTCACCCACTTCGTCTACGTCTAGTAATGGAACTTATGCAAAGAGGAACATGTAATGTAACACAACTACAGGAAGTATTAGAAATTCCGCAATCAACGGTTTCACAACATTTAACGAAGTTAAAGCAAAATAAAGTAGTGCGCTTTGAAAGACGAGGATTAGAAGTGTATTACCAAATCCATAATGATAAAGTAAGTGCGGTAGTAAAAACATTATTTTCTTAAAATTTGAATATTATGGAAAAAGACGTGTGGAATATACGTCTTTTTTTATTTGTCAGAAAGGTAGCGAGAGAGTAAATATTAGCATGTGAGGAAGAAATGACTATCAATCAACATGCTGCTTTACGGAATATATTCTAAAAGGAAAAGAAAAAATAGAAAGGAGTGTAGTAAGCAAAAGGAGGGATATTAGTATGGATGTGAAACGTGTGAAACAAATCTTATCTTCTTCAAGTAGAATTGACGTTACATATGAGGGCGTACCAGTATGGATTGAGAGCTGTGATGAGCAGAAGGGGAGTGCTCAAGTGTATGATGTATCTAATCCTGGTGAGAGCGTTCATGTGGACGTGACAGCTTTAGAGGAGAAATAATAAAAAAGACGCTTCTAATTTTAGAAGCGTCTTTTTGTTATTCCATCATATGTGCAATTTTCTTAGAGAACATAAGAAGTACTAATCCTAGTACGATTACGATAACACCGATGCTCGCGAATACTTCTAAATATCCTAAAGATTGAGTGAAAGCAGCTAATTGTCCTGCTAAGAAGTTTGCACATCCAGTACCAGCTAACCATACACCCATTAATAAAGAAGCTAATTTAACAGGAGCGATTGCACTAACCATAGATAATCCGATTGGTGATAAGAATAATTCACCGATTGTGTGGAACATGTAAGTGAATACAATGAATAGTAAGTTTGCCTTCATTGTAATGTTACCTTCATCACTACCAGTTTTTAAAACAGCTAAAGTTAGAACTAAATATCCAATCCCTAGTAAAATCATACCTAGGGCCATTTTTGTTGGGATTTTTAAATCACCATTTTTTGTTTTTGAAAGTTTAATCCATAAAGCTGAAACAGGTAATGCTAGTAAGATAATGAATAGTGGGTTTACAGATTGGAACCAAGGTGTTGGAATTGTAAATCCACCAATTGTACGATCTACGAACTTATCTGTGTAAAGTGTTAAAGAACTACCAGCTTGTTCAAAGCCTGCCCAGAAGAATACAACGAAACAAGTTAAAATTAAAATTGCAGCTGTACGTTTTTTCTCTTGTGTTGTTAAAGGTTTTTTCTCAATTACTTTTGCAGTTTTTTCTTTAGACTTCTTACCTACAACAGTTGTACCAATTGTTCCTAAGTAACGAGGTGCTAAGAAATTAAAAGCAACCTGTCCAATGATCATACCGATACAAGCTGTTAAGAATCCATATTTGTAATCTGTGAAGTAACCGCAAATGAATGGAGCGATAAGAGCTCCTAAGTTAATTCCCATGTAGAAGATAGTGAAAGCACTATCACGACGAGAATCGTTGTCGCTATATAATTGACCTAGTAAAGTCGAAATATTTGGTTTGAAGAATCCGTTACCGATAACTAATAATCCTAATCCTAAAAATAGTCCAGTTTTCGTATTCATTGAAAATAGTACAAAGTTACCAATTGCCATGATGATACCGCCAATAGTAATGGCGTGTCGTTTCGTAATGAAATGGTCAGTTAACCAACCACCAATGATAGGTGTGAAATATACAAGCATTGTGAAAATACCGTAAATTTGAACTGCAACTGCTTTATCAAATCCTAAACCGCCACTTACTAAGCTCGTTGTTAAATAAAGAACTAATAAGCTACGCATTCCGTAATAACTAAATCTTTCCCATGCCTCTGTAAAGAACAACAAGTATAACCCTGGTGGATGTTTTTTTGGTGATTGTTGCTCTCCAGCTTTGTCTAATTTTAAAGCTGCATCCATTTTTGTTTCCCCCTAATCCTGTATAACGGATATTTATGTAATCATTTTAATTTACAAAATATTTAGAAGTCAATAGAATTATATGGAAATAGAAAGAAAATTTCTAAAAAAGTTCTATTTTTCTTCAACCGTTACTGTATTTTGCCCTGAAAACGAGATGATAAGCGTTTTCAAATGTAATAATTGAATTCTAAAAGAAAATAAAATAGTGATTAATCAGAAAATTTAGATTAAAAAATCTATTCTGATATAAAGAAAATATATTCTATTTACTTTTATAATATAACATATTGGGAATAAAAATACAAAATGAAATAATGTGACACTTCAGTGAAATGAAAAAACCAGCTCCATCAAAGAGAGAGCTGGTTAGAATAAAATTATTTAACAAAGCGTTTTTCGATATCATCTAATAGTAGGTTAGCAGCCATTACACCGCCAGCTGTATTCCAAATAACATCGTCGACTTTGTATGCTTTACCATTTTTTACGGCATTTAAATTTTTAAATAGAGGATCGTTTATATATTCTTTTTCTAGTTCAGATCCTTTTTTCTCATTTCCTTTATCGAATGTGAAGTAGAATAATACGTCACCATCCATAGCAGAAATACGCTCTTTAGATACGTTACGCTCTGCAAAATCATCTTTGTTTTGATCTCCAGGACGTTTAAATCCAAGTTCTTTTAAAATAACACCAGAGAATGTATCGCCATGATAAATACGAACATCACCAGGCATGAAACGAACCATAGAGATTTCTTGATTTACTTTATCGCCAAGTTTGCCTTTTAAATCTTTCATACGTGATTCGTAATCAGCTACAACTTTTTGACCTTCTTTTTCTTTATTTAATGCTTTTGCATAAAATTTGAAGTTATCTTTCCATTCCCCACGTAATGTTTCTGAGAACACAGTAGGTGCAATTGCTTTTAGTTGTTCGTACACTTTTTCGTGACGCATTTTGTTACCGATAATTAAGTCTGGTTTTAAAGAAGCAATTGTTTCAACGTTAACTTGTCCTTCATCACCAACAACTTTTACATCTTTCATTTTATCCTTAATATGTGGATACCATGGGTCACCCGTCCAAGACTTTACAGCACCAACTGGTTTCACACCTAATTCAAGTAAAGCTTCAGTTCCTTCATTTGTTAAGATAACTACACGTTTTGGATTAGCAGGAACTTCTGTTTTACCCATTGCATGTTCTACAGTAACCACTTCTTTTTTATTATCTTCTTTTGTAGATTCTTCTTTGTTATTTGATTTTCCACAAGCGCTTAAAAGCATTGAAAATGCTAGTAAAAATACAAATACTGTAAACGATTTTTTTCGCATGAAATTCATTATGTACCCCCTACATGTTGAGAATATTTTTCAATAGCAAGCATGATATTAAGCCTTTATCTTTTGATTGTCAATACATATGGTTGAAAATAATTCTCATTTCCGTTGACAATAAGAATTAAGTTGAAATACACTTACAACGTATCATTATACATTGAAGGGGAAACGCTGCATGTTATTAAAAACAAATCAAGCAAAATGGATTGGATTATTTGTTGGAATCATTGCAGTCGTTATTTGTATTTGGGGAAGTATTATTTTCGGATATACAAATACGAGCTGGAAATTAGCGCTAGATGCTTTTTTCCATTTTAATGGTTCTAATGAACATATTATTATTCAAAATGTGCGCCTTCCAAGGGCACTTATAGCAGCAAGTGTTGGTGCTAGTTTAGCCATCGCGGGTTGTCTTATGCAAACTTTAACTAAGAATCCACTTGCTTCTCCAGATTTTATTGGATTAAATTCAGGTGCTGCGTTCTTCATAGTTGTAGCAATTGTAATCTTTTCAGTAACATCATTATCAGCTTTCACATGGATTGCCTTTTTAGGAGCTGCGGTTGCAGCTGTACTTGTATTTGCTTCTAGTTCTTTAGGAAAAGAAGGGACTACTCCTCTTAAGTTAACGTTAGCAGGGGTCGCAATTAGTGCGTTATTTTCATCATTAACACAAGGATTACTTGTGTTAAATGAAAAAGCACTTGAAGAGGTATTATTTTGGCTTGCTGGATCTGTGCAAGGGAGAAAGTTAGAAATTTTACAATCTGTATTCCCATATTTATTAATAGGATGGATTGCATCTCTTATGATGGCAGGGAAAGTAAATACATTGATGATGGGAGAAGACGTCGCGAAAGGACTTGGACAACGAACAATTTTAATGAAATCATTCGTGTTACTTATTATTGTACTATTGTCTGGTGGTTCAGTTGCGGTTGCTGGCCCAATTGGATTTATTGGAATTATTACTCCGCATTTTGCTAGATTTCTTGTTGGAGTTGACCACAGATGGAGAGTGCCTTATAGCGGATTGTTAGGTGCAATACTACTAATATTGGCTGATATAGCAGCAAGATATGTCATTATGCCACAAGAAGTACCAGTAGGAGTTATGACAGCATTTATTGGAGCACCGTTCTTTATTTATATTGCACGTAAGAGAGGGCTTAGCAAATGAAGAAATATATTCCGTTTCGTATAGGAAAAGGCGAGCTCTCGTTTTTAATGTATAAACGAGCTTGTCTCGTCTTGTTAAGTTTACTAGTTGTTTTAATAGGATTATTCTTTGCGAGCGCAGGTATGGGAGACATGAAAATTGCTCCTTATGACGTATGGCAAGCAATTACCGGAAATGGCGATGCAATGTCAAATATGGTTGTAAATAAGTTTCGTATGCCACGTATTTTAATTGCTATCCTCGTAGGAATTGCGCTTGCGGTAGCGGGCTGTATTTTACAAGGGCTCGTTCGAAATCCGCTTGCTTCTCCTGATATCATCGGGATTACGGGCGGGGCAAGTGTCGCAGTTGTATTATTTTTAGCGTTATTTAGTGATAAAAATAATGCACTAACGGTAAGTATTCATTATATGCCGCTCGCAGCTTTTGCAGGAGCAACGATTGTAGCGGTTTTTGTATACTTATTTGCATGGCAAAATGATGGATTATCACCAATTAGTCTCGTTTTAATTGGTGTTGGATTTTGGGCATTAACGAAGGCGGCGACAACATTATTTATGTTGCTAGCACCAATTTATCAAGCGAGCCAAGCGAATGTATGGATTACGGGTACCGTTTACGGCTCTTCTTGGCAAAATGTTATGGTACTTGCGCCTTGGGTTCTCATTTTAACAGTAATATCATTTATCGCAGCTAGGCATTTAAATGCACAAGAGCTAGGGGATGATATAGCGGTAGGACTTGGGGTTCCTTTAACGAAGTCGCGTGTATTTATGTTATTACTTAGTACAGCTTTAATTGGTGGTGCGGTAGCTTTTGCCGGAGGGATTGGATTTGTCGGTTTAATGGCACCTCATATTTCACGAAGATTAGTTGGTTCTTTATACGGTGCATTACTCCCAGTTGCAGCTATTGTCGGTGCAATTCTAGTACTTGCTGCAGATTTAATAGGGCGTACAATTTTCACACCACTTGAAATTCCAGCAGGGGTATTTACATCAGCAATTGGTGCACCTTATTTCATTTATTTACTTTATAAAAGTCGGAATTCATAAAGGGAGATGAATATGCAAAAAGCATTGGAGACGAAACGCTTGACGTTGTCTTATGGTGAAACAATTATTATTGATGAGCTGAACTTAGAAATTCCAAAAGGAGAAATTACAATTTTTATCGGTTCTAACGGTTGCGGGAAATCAACTTTATTACGTTCACTAGCCAGATTATTAAAGCCAACAAATGGTGATATTTTGTTAGATAATCAAGCAATTCAAAGTATGCAAACGAAGCAAATTGCTCGTCAAATGGCGATTTTACCGCAAGGACCACAAGCACCAGAAGGACTTACAGTATTACAACTTGTAAAGCAAGGACGCTATCCATATCAAACATGGCTGAAGCAATGGTCAGAAAAAGACGAGGAAATGGTACAGAAGGCACTTGCAGCAACAGGTATGACAGAATTTGCTGAGCGTGATGTGCATGCTCTTTCAGGTGGGCAGCGTCAACGTGCTTGGATCGCAATGACACTTGCACAAGATACAGATATCATTTTACTGGATGAGCCAACTACATACTTAGATATGACTCACCAAATTGAAGTGCTAGATTTATTATTCGAATTAAATGAAACAGAACAAAGAACAATTGTTATGGTATTACATGATCTGAATTTAGCATGCCGCTATGCAGATAACATTGTAGCAATTCAAGATAAACAAATATATGCACAAGGTAAACCTGAAGAAGTGGTAGATGAGAAACTAGTACGTGATGTATTCCGAATGGAGTGTCAAATTAGTACGGATCCGTTGTTTGGAACACCGCTTTGTATCCCTCACGGAAGAGGAAGACGTGTAGTTAAAGAAGTTGCTCAGGCAATGAGATAAAAAAACGATGAGTGAGTCATCGTTTTTTTATTTGGTACAAGAAAATAAGAGGAAGAGAGGAATACGTAAGCGACGTTTATACTCTTCTTCATCTTGAAAATAGGTTGGATTTGGTGTAGCTTCTTTTAATGATGTAATGGTAAATCCAGCTTGCTGTAATAATGTGAAATACTCTTCCGTTGTACGATGATATTTAATAACTTCTTGGTCAATCCATGGTTCAACCCGTTTGCCTAGTTTAAAATAATCATCGACGAGCCAACTCGTTCTTTTACCACTTGTTTGTAAGCTTTCAAATGAAGAAGTAATAACGGGATGTTGAACGCTAAAGGTAAAGGTGCCATTTGTTTTTAAAGTTTGAAACACATTTTGAAAAATGATATCAAGATGTTCAATATAATGTAAGGCGAGTCTAGAGGTTACTAAATCAAAAGTGGAAGAGGGATAGGTATAATCTTTGAGGTTTAAAAAATGAACAGATCCATTTTTATTTTCTAGTTGTTTTTTAGCTTTTCCATACATAAGCTCGGAGCCTTCAATGCCGGTGTAAGAGTAGCATCCCTTTTCTAATAATTCCGCACCAAACTTAGCATCACCACAGCCTAAATCGAGAATTTGTTTTCCTTGCACATGACCAATGAGCTGAAAGAATACTGGTTTTTCAATGGATTCATTTGGGCTATTTTCTCGGTATCTTCGTTTCATATATTGTTCGAAAAATGCTGTGTTATTGTATACATCAGATTCTGTAAATGCCATGTTTGAAACCTCCCAAAATATTTTTTTAATTCTATCAAATATGAAAAGTAAATGATAGATTTATTGTAATGAATCATATATAATCTAAAAATGTAAGCGGTTACTTTAAACTATTTTTCTATAATAAATTCTGAAAACGTGTTAAGCTAGTAGAGGGATTATTAGAACTATTAAGACAATAATCCGCTTACATGAACGATGGGAGGCTTCACGATGTCTAGTAAAACACTTGCGAAATTTTTAGAAGAAAATTTAGAGGATTTAAAATCAAAGGGGCTTTATAACGTAATTGATCCGCTTGAGAGTTCAAATGGACCAATCATTACAATTGGCGGAAAAGAATATATTAACTTATCTTCAAACAACTATCTTGGATTAGCAACAGATAGCCGTTTGCAAGAAGCAGCAATTGGTGCTATTCATAAGTACGGTGTTGGAGCAGGGGCTGTTCGTACAATTAACGGTACTTTAGATTTGCATATTAAGTTAGAAGAAACAATTGCAAAGTTTAAACATACAGAAGCAGCAATTGCTTATCAATCAGGATTTAACTGTAATATGGCAGCGATTTCAGCTGTTATGGATAAAAATGATGCGATTCTTTCAGACGAATTAAATCATGCATCTATTATTGACGGTAGTCGTCTATCAAAAGCAAAAATTATTGTTTATAAACATTCTGATATGGAAGATTTACGCCAAAAAGCAATCGCGGCGAAAGAATCAGGTCTTTATAATAAATTAATGGTAATTACAGACGGTGTTTTCTCAATGGATGGAGATGTTGCAAAACTACCAGAAATTGTTGAGATTGCAGAAGAGTTAGATTTAATGACATACGTAGATGATGCACACGGTTCAGGTGTACTTGGAAAAGGTGCAGGAACTGTAAAGCACTTCGGTCTTTCTGATAAAGTTGATTTCCAAATTGGTACATTATCAAAAGCAATTGGGGTAATTGGTGGATATGTAGCAGGGAAGCAAAACTTAATTGACTGGTTAAAAGTTCGTTCACGTCCATTCTTATTCTCTACAGCATTAACACCAGCTGATGCGGCAGCTTGCATGAGATCAATTGAAATCTTAATGGAAAGCACAGAGTTACATGATCGTCTATGGGAAAATGGTCGCTATTTAAAACAAGGGTTAAAAGAACTTGGCTTTAACATTGGGGAAAGTGAAACGCCAATTACACCTTGTATTATTGGGGACGAAGTATTAACACAAGAATTTAGTAAACGTCTAAATGAAGAAGGCGTATACGCAAAATCTATCGTGTTCCCAACTGTAGCAAAAGGAACAGGTCGTGTTCGTAATATGCCTACAGCAGCTCATACGAAAGAAATGTTAGATGAAGCAATTCGTAAGTATGAAAAAGTAGGGAAAGAAATGGGCATCATTTAAGTAACGACATCTTTTGAATAGCTTGCAAATGAGGAGTGGGGAAAATGAAAAAAATTCTAGTAACCGGTTCTTTAGGGCAAATTGGTTCTGAACTAGTAATGAAACTTCGTGATGTATACGGCGCATCAAATGTTATTGCAACAGATATTCGTGAAACAGGTAGTGAAGTAGTAACGTCTGGTCCATTTGAAACGTTAGATGTAACAGATGGACAAAAACTACATGATATCGCAAAGCGTAATGAAGTAGATACAATTATTCATTTAGCAGCTTTACTTTCAGCAACAGCAGAAAAAAATCCGTTATTTGCATGGAACCTAAATATGGGTGGACTTGTAAATGCTCTAGAAGCAGCTCGTGAATTAAACTGTAAGTTCTTCACGCCAAGTTCTATCGGTGCATTCGGTCCATCGACGCCAAAAGATAATACACCGCAAGATACAATTCAGCGTCCTACTACGATGTATGGGGTAAACAAAGTAGCAGGAGAATTACTATGTGATTATTATTATCAAAAGTTTGGTGTAGATACGCGCGGTGTCCGTTTCCCAGGTTTAATTTCTTACCTAGCTCCTCCAGGAGGCGGAACAACTGATTATGCAGTTGAAATTTATTATGAGGCGATTAAAAAAGGTGCATACACCTCATACATTGCTGAAGGAACGTACATGGACATGATGTATATGCCTGATGCTTTACAAGCGATCATTTCATTAATGGAAGCTGATCCAAGTAAGCTAGTGCATAGAAATGCATTTAACATTACAGCAATGAGCTTCGAGCCAGAGCAAATTGCAGCGTCAATTCGTAAACACATTCCGACGTTTACAATGGATTATGCAGTAGATCCAGCTCGTCAAACAATCGCTGATAGCTGGCCAAACTCTATTGATGCAACAGCAGCAATGAAAGAGTGGGGCTTCAAAGCAGAATACGATTTAGACAAAATGACAACTGACATGCTGGCTAAGTTAAAAAAAAAGCTTGCAGCTGAGTTAGTGATGAATTAATAGGAAGGGTCGATTCTTAGGAATCGACTCTTTTTATTTGTATTTTGGGAATATGCAAATAATTATAAATGTGATAGAATGAGTTAATTTGTGTGTAAAGGGGAGACAAGGAATGGAGAAATGGGAGTTAGCAAAGGAAATTTACAATACGTCACGTTTAACGGGAACATTTAAACTTCGATCAGGACAAGTATCAAATCAATACTTTGATAAGTACTTATTTGAATCTAATCCAGTACTGTTATTAGAAATTACTAAACAGTTGAAAGAGCTCATTCCTCCTGATACAGAAGCACTCGCTGGTTTAGAGATGGGAGGAATTCCAGTAGCAACGGCATTATCTTTACAAACAGGTATACCAGTCGTATTTGTAAGAAAAGAAGCGAAGAAGTACGGCACATGTAAGTTGGCAGAGGGTGTTGATATTGCTGGGAAAAATGTTTGTGTTGTTGAAGATGTCATTACGACAGGCGGTCAAATATTATTAAGCACGAAAGATTTAAGAGAACTAGGTGCGAAAGTTAATCATGTTCTAGGTGTGATTGAACGAACAAAAGAAGGAAGAGATAACTTATTAGAAGATGGATTGCAGTTGCACTCCTTATTTATAATGGATGAGTTAATTGAAGGGGAAATGCAACATGCAAAGAGTTGATGTCGTATATGCACTAATACATGACGAAGAAACAGATAAAATATTAATGGTACATAATGCAGAACAAAACGTTTGGTCATTGCCAGGCGGGGCTGTGGAAAAAGGTGAAATATTAGAGGAAGCACTAATAAGAGAAGTGAAAGAAGAGACAGGTTTAACTGCTGCGTTAGGTGGACTTGTTGCGATTAATGAAAAATTCTTTGAAGAATCAGGGAATCATGCACTATTTTTTACATTCCGAGCGAATGTAGTAAAAGGTGAACTTATTGCGGAAGATGAAGGTGAAATTTCTGCAATAGAGTGGGTGGATCGAACAATTGCGAATGAGCGCTTCCCATACTATGACGGAGGATTTGAATCTTTGTTAGAAGTAGCCATTCCATACAAGTTTCAACCAGAAACAAAGTAATTGAACGAAAAAACAGGAGCCACAAGGCTCCTATTTTCTATTCAATCGTCTTCAGTAATAATTTTTTCAGTAATGGTTTAATCTTCAATCGTAAATCTTCAGCGTGATTTGCAACTAAGAAGTGATGGTTATAAATGTTTTTCATCAATTGATAAGTTGCTTCTTTCGCTTCGCCTTCTTCGATGAAGATACCGATTACTTCCATACCACTTTTACGCGCGAGTTTAACAGCTTCATGCGTATCTAAAATTCCGTCTTGTTGATAGTCTAACGCAGAAGGCTCACCGTCTGTGAAGACTAGTAAGAATTTATGTTTCTCAGGTCTTTTGGCAAGCTTTTCAGAAACGATACGAATAATATATCCGTCGCGGTTATCTTCTTCTTCACGAAGTTGCATAATTTCTGGACCAACGTTTGGTAACGTTGAGTTTTTATAATTTACAACTTCATGGATAACGTTCGGCTTATCTTCAGGTTTAGCGCTAGAGGCATCTTCCCAAAATCCGCTAATAGCGTGCGGGATTTTTAAAGACTTTAAAGCTTCATGGAATAGTACAACACTCTTCTTCGTTTCTTCCATTTTATTATACATAGAACCAGAACAGTCAACTAACAGTTGGAATGCAACATCGAGTTCTTGTGACTCTTGTCCTTTTTTATAAAACATACGCGGTTGTTTTTCGGTATAAATACGAAGGAATTTCTTACGAAGTCTTCCGTAATATTTATCACTATTCGCATTCGTTTTATTTTCAATCGTTTTTTCGATAATTTTCTTTAATTCTTTTACATCTTTATTGACGACTGATTTGATAGCTTGGTAATCTTTTTTCTCATCGATATTTGCTTTGCGAGCTTCTTTAAATGTATGAGAAGCACCTACATTATACTTACCGTATGCACCGTCGTGATGGCTAGAAGCGTGTGAAGCCCTTGCTTCTTCTGTATCAGCGCCATCAAAGTTGGATTGTGTACTTTTTTGAGAAGTACCTTGTACAGAACCAAGTGCTTGGTCGCCATCTTCTGATTCACGAGCAGTATCGCCCATCATGTTTGTTTTTGTTCCGCTTTCTAATTCAAAGCGTAAAAAGTTCTCGTTTTCGTTATTTTTATTTTCACGATGCCATGTGGAGAAACTTTCATCCATTTTGTTTTTATTTTCATCGTCGTCTATAAGCTGCGTATCATCATTTGCTAAATCTTCGACGCGACAGTTCTTTTCGTCTGCAAGGACAGATAAGTAAAGTGGAGCATGTCCGAAATAGTTGTTAAGCATATCACTTTCAAGAAGCGCCTCTAAGCGATAGCGAATTTTCTCAACGATATACATAATATCTTCTGTATTACGTGCTTGGAATGTTTCATGTAAAATCGCTTCAATTTGCTCAAAATATTCATTATTAAACATTTCATATTTATCGCTCGTTAATGAAAGATAGCATAGGCAAAATAGACGATCACCGTGATAATTACGAACGCGGTTTATTTCATTTTGAGAGCCGAAATAATTGCGGTACATTTCTTTTCGGCGTTTAAAAATATGTTTCGTGCCAGGACGTAAGTTCTTTACGATTTCCTCAACGCGTAAATCTTCTAATAGAACAAATAATTGTGTTAAAAACTTTTTTAGGGGCGATTCTTGCAATTCAATCGCATACGAACGAATTAAAGTCATGTCCGAGTAATGTTTATTACCAAGTGCTTTTAAGAACACTTCGCTTTTTAATCCGATTACTGTATCTTCTTCTTTTCGATCATCCCAAAAGTGACTAATGACAACTTTCTTTTCAATTTCGTCGTAGTATGCTTTATAGCCATATTCAAGATAGGCATCGTCTTCTTTTAGAAGGGCATACATTAAATTTTCCATTTGTAGAAACAGCGACGCATCAATTTTTTTGTCACTAAAAATTTGTCTCATAAATTATCCCTCAAAGAAATAACTTTCTGCTAATTCACGGACAGTCATTTGTTCTGTTTCATCATTAAGTTTTGCAATTATGCTTCGTTCAATCGCTCGCGTAACAGGAATATATACACCTAAATCACATGCGTCGATAATACCACGAATACTTGCTGCTTCTTCACTTACACGTCCATCGCGAGCTAAAGGCATAAGGTCGCTTGCAAATGCAACAAACTTTTCAATTGTTGCAACATCATTTAATTTTGATTCTGCTAATAATAGTTCTTTTAATGTGTCACCTTGAATGTAAGGAACTTCAATAATAACGAAACGGTTTTTTAATGCTTCATTTAGTTCACTTGTTCCAACGTAACCTTCGTTAATCGCAGCAATTACACGGTATTCGTCATCACCGTATACAACCTCTTGTGTAAATGGGTTTGTGATCATTTTACGGTAATCTAATGCGCCGTGAAGTAGCGGTAAAGTTTCAGGTTTTGCCATATTGATTTCGTCAATATATAGGAAGTGACCGTTCTTCATTGCTTTCATAAGAGGACCGTTAACGAATGAAACTTCAGATGCACCATCTTTCGTTTGTAGTGTGTTGTATCCTAAAATACCTTCTACATCTAAGTCGACAGAGCAGTTAATGCTATGCATTGGTTTTTGGAATAAAGAAGAAAGAGTTTCCGCTAGTACTGTTTTACCACTACCAGTCGGTCCTTTTAATAGAATGTTCTTGCCAAGAAGAAGTGCTGTAATCGCATCTTCAATAATGCTATTATCAGACGCTTTATATATTTTCGTTCCGATTAAATGTGCATTTTCACCAGCTTCTTGTTTATTCTTTTCATGAATCGTAGAAAGCTGTTGTTTTAAATCAGAATGTATATGAAATTGTTCTAACATGTATTTCCCACCTAACATTATTTTCATAAAGTAATACATCTTATGATAACTTGTTTTAATATGGTATGCAAAGAAAAGGAAGGAGGATAAAGGGAAAAGAAAAAGCAATCAAGATGAAGTTGATTGCTTACAGTAAAGGAGAAATGAGCCTCATGAAAGACTCCAATATGCGTTTTTTTATACTTCTTTTTTGGAAAGAGTTCCATTTAATTTCAGTTGAATGTTTAAAGTCTTCTTCAAAATCACGTTTAATATCGTGAACTGTTTTTGATTCATAAAGTACGCTAATAATTTCGTAATTCAATTCAAAGCTACGTACATCCATGTTTGCTGTTCCAATAGTTGCAATTGTATCATCAACGAGTACAATTTTTGCATGCATAAAACCATCTTTATAACTGTAAATAGAAGCACCAGCTTTTAAAAGCGGAGTGAAATAGGATTGAGATGCTTGATCACTAATGATGCTATCACTTTTACCTGGATATAAAATCCGTACATCTATTCCGGCAATTGCACTTAAGCGTAATAATGTTAAAGTTTCTTGATCTGGAATAAAGTAGGGTGTAGCAATCCAAATGGATTTTTTTGCAGAGCCCATAACAGCTAATAATGTATTACGAATACTTTTATCATCGGAGCTTGGTCCGCTGGCTACGATTTGAACAGCGCCTTCTGCATTTGAAATCTCTTTACCTGGGAAGTATTGTCTATTCATGAATTGATCCCAGGAATAAGTATTTAAACCACTAGAGGCATAGAGCCAGTCTTCTAGAAAGATTGCTTGTAATTTATATAATGCTTTTCCTTCTATTTTTAAATGACTATCACGCCAAACAGGAAATTTCTTTGAACGGCCAAGATATTCATCACCGACATTGAGTCCTCCGGTAAAACCAATTTCTCCATCTACAATAACAATTTTTCGATGGTTACGATAATTGACAGTTTCAAGTAACCAAGCTGAAAAAATAGGGTCAAATTCTACAATTTCAATCCCAGCTTCTTTCATAGGTTGTAAAAATCGTCTTCTTAGCGTGTTACTTCCAAGGCCATCATAAAGGAAGCGTACAATAACACCATCTTTTGCTTTTTGTATTAAAGCATCTCGAACTTTTGTACCAATTTCATCAGATTTATAAATGTAGTATTGAATATGTATATGATGTTTTGCCTGCTCTATAGCTCGCAAAATTTCTGAAAATGTTTGATCTCCGTTTGTTAAAAGTTTTGTAGTTGTTTTATCTGCGGCAGGACCGCCTCCAAATTTTTGTATGACTTCTGTTAAATGTAAGGAACGTTCATTTAGTGGGACTGTGAGTAATAACTCTAGTCTTCTTCCTTCTAATATTTCACGGAATAATTTTCTTTGTTCTTCTGAACGATGGAGATGTTTTTTTCTTCTCCAGCGGCTGCGTCCGAAAATAGCGTATAAAAGCACACCTATAATAGGAAGAAGTGCTAATACTAAAAACCATGCTAATGTACTTTGTGGAGATCTATTTTCTATAAAAATAACGAATGAAATTCCTACGATTGTGATGGACCATAGAGCACCGACAAATGTATATAACGAGATATACGATGTATTTAATAGGAACAGAACGATAGATACAATTGTAAATATTAATAGTAATTGAACGATAGGCTTCTTCATTTCTATATAATTCCCCTAATCTTTTTTCAATATAGACTTCTTAAATAGAAGATGTAATATGACATCTTTATTATAAGGTGTTTTGCTTTTTTTACAAAATATAGACATTTCACCTATACTTTCCGCATTTGTCCTACATACAGTGTACTATCCCATTTTTTATCTCACTCTTAACGCATATGAAAATGAAAAAATCGAAAAGGAGCGGAGAAACATGAATTATATAGAAAATAATGGATTGTACTATCGGAATCATCATGGAGGACACAATCATAACGGCGGACATCATCACCATGGAGGACACAATCACTATGATCACCATCATCATCACGGAGGCGGATGGGGCTGGGGTGGTGGTAGTTCATGGGGAGGCGGATTTTTCCCTGGAAGCTTTGCAGGAGGAGTGTTAGGCGGACTGACAGCGGGTGCATTAACAGGTGCAACAAGTGGAGGATATTATCCGGCTCCATATCCAGTAGCTTATCCATCACCATACCCTGTAACGTATCCAATGCCATACCCAGGTTATCAGCAAATACCATATTCGTATTAAACTAAAAAAGAGGCTACCCTCTTTTTTAGTTTAATACGGTATTTATTTATAAAATACTTCCAAAATTAAGGTGAAAATATGTTAATATTTTGTTATTGTAATTCAGAAACATATACATTGATGTAGAGTTTTATATTATTATTCGTGAATAGTTATGTAGTATGTTCTAATTTCTATTTCGTTATTAAAAACAAAGAGATCAGATGTGAGTGGTATTAGTTGGAAACAAGGCTTGCATAGAGCCACTTAAAGGGATTGCAGTATAATAAGGCGCGAAATAATTAGGGAGATGAGAAGCTACTAGTTATAATTGGAACGGTATAATATTGCTTTTTATTACAAATAATATTATGTTATTTTAATCGGTCTATTTAAAAAGATAATTTATGTAATGGGCTAGTATTAGAAAATGAAATATCTCTATTTCTATGAAGAGAAACAGGTTGTGTTTTAGTCAGATAGAAGCAAGGAGAGATGCGCATGCTAGAACAGAGAGGTCATGCATTATATGACTCTTCATTGCGAGATTTAAAGTTAGCATTAGATGAGTCTTCAATTGTTGCAATTACAGATCGAAAAGGTCTTATTACATATGTAAATGATAAATTTTGTGAAATCTCTAAATACAAAAGAGAAGAATTAATTGGAAAAGATCACCGTATTTTAAATTCAGGACATCATCCAAAAACCTTTTTTCAAGACTTATGGAAACGTATTTTGAATGGGAAAGTATGGACAGGTGAGATTCGGAATCGAGCAAAAGATGGTACATATTATTGGGTCAAAACAACAATTGTTCCATTTTTAAATGAAAAAGGAGAGCCATACCAGTTTATCGCAATTCGAAATGATATTAGTAGTAGAAAAGAAGCGGAACATAGATTGCTGCTAAGTGAAAGTCGTTATAGGGAGCTTGCCTATCATGATGCTTTAACGAGTTTGCCTAACCGTTTACAATTAATAACGACCGTTAATAAATTGATTGCAGATAAAAAAGAATTTGGTATGATTTACTTTGATTTGGACCGTTTTAAATTAGTAAATGATACATTAGGTCATATGATAGGGGATTTACTTTTAAGCGAAGTTGCTTCAAGGTTGCATTATGTACTAGGAGAGAAAGATGTTCTGGCTAGGCTAGGTGGCGACGAATTTGTGCTGTTAACAAAAAATCATAGACAAGATGATATGAGTCAGTTAGCGACATCTGTGTTGTCATGTTTTCAGGCACCATTTATACTGGAAGGCCATGAAGTATACATTTCAGCTAGTCTAGGACTTTGTTCTTATCCACAAGACGGACAAGATGTGGAAACGTTATTGAAAAACTCTGACTTAGCTATGTATAGTGCAAAAGAACAGGGGAGAAACGCTGCATGTTTCTTTACAGATGAGCTACGCGCGAAAATAAATCGTAGAATGAAAGTTGAGTTTGCTTTGCAAAAGGCAATTCGTGATGAAGAGTTAGATGTAGCATTGCAGCCTATTATTGATTTGAAAACGAAGAGATATTCTGGTATAGAAGCTCTAGTACGTTGTATGACAGAAGACGGACCTATTTCACCAAGCGAATTTATCCCTGTAGCTGAAGAGTCTGGACTTATTATAAAACTAGGAGACTGGGTATTAGAAAAATCATGTCGCTTGTTTAAAACATTGCCAAATTATCAAGAAGGACTAAAGTTATCTGTGAATTTATCTATACAACAATTAATGCAGAAACGTTTTATTTTGTCAGTACGTAGCATTTTAAAGAGAACTGGCTTTCCTCCGAACCGTTTAATATTAGAAATAACAGAAAGCATTGCAGTCCGCCATTTTGATTATATTATTGCTACATTACAAGAATTAAGAAATATGGGTGTTTTAATTGCTTTGGATGATTTCGGAACTGGCTATTCTTCCTTATATTATTTAAAACAACTACCACTGGATATTGTAAAAATTGATCGTAATTTTATTCGTGAATTTCATTATGATCACGCACAACCAGAACGAACGATTGTAAAATCCGTTATTGAAATTGCTCATAGTTTAAATTTAGCAGTAGTTGCTGAAGGGGTAGAAACAGTAGAACAAGAGAGTTTATTACAATCAATGAGCTGTGATTATGTACAGGGATTTTATTATGCGAAACCTTTATCTGTAGGAGAGCTAAAAGAAAAGTTAATTACAGATTTCTAATAAAAAAGAGAAGCCAGTAGCTTCTCTTTATTTAATCCGTTTTTTGTGAGTCTTTCATTAGTACAGGATAAAGAATAAGACCTAATACGAACAATCCAATTCCTAAGAAGAACGTTTTTAAGTCAGCAGTGCCTGTTTTGATAACCCAAATTGAGTATACAAATGCTAATGTAGTGATGATTCCGTCCTTTATTCGAGAACCAGGCATTATATCATACGTTTCTCCTGTAATAACCAGTTTGAATTGGTACAGAGTAGAAACAAGGTATGGAATTAAATAGGCTAATGTTGCTACGACGATAGCGAAACTATACGCTTCTGAAACAGTACCAGAAATCGTTGAAAATAAGAAGATTTGCGTCATTACATTTGTAATCAATAATGATTTTGAAGGACTACCTTTTTTATTTGTTTTCCCGAAAAACTTAGGGAAAAGTCCATTCTTTGCTGCCTGGTAAGGTACTTCTGAACTAACAACAATCCAGCCAACTGTAGATCCAAATAAAGATATAAGAGCGAGTAAAGCCATTATATATGCACCTTTATTTCCAATTGCTAAATTTAATGCGTCTACTAAAGGTTTTTGAGACTCTTTTAAAGCATCTTGCGGAAGAGCTCCCATTGTAAGTAAAGTAATTGACATGTAAATAAGAAGAGCGATAATTAATCCGAAAATCGTAGCTTTTTTTACATCGCGCTGTGATTTTGCACGATTAGAAAGCATAACTGCTGATTCAATACCGATAAATGCCCAGAGTGTTGCAATAGCAGCTGAATTGATTTGTCCACCTAACGAGATGGATTGTCCTGCTTCATTCATAAAGGTTTGACCGTCTCCGAAATTAGAGGCATTGAAAATGAATAATGTAATTACGATAAACATTGTAAATCCGATAATTTTTGCAATGGTAGCAAGTAGATTCATGTTTCCAGCTCGATCAATATTTTGAGAAAGAATATATTGAATTCCCCACAGCATAAGGCTACATACGAGGAAAGTTAATCCTTTTCCGAGTTCCAGTGAAAATCCATTTATTGAAAAAAGAATTTGCTTACTTTGTAAAACTGGAAAGAATGTTGATAAATATCCAGCAAAGGAAATAATTACAGATGCTGTTGCAGCCCAGTTAGCAGCCCAATATCCCCATGCCATACTATATCCTGCAACTTTACCAGCTTTTTTTGAAGGAAACATAGCTTGAGCATAGCTTTGTGGTCCAGCTTTTAATTCTGGTTTCCGAATCGCTAAATTTCCAAATACAAGTGCAATCATAAATACGCCAAGTCCTGTAATACTCCATGCGAGTGTAGAACCCATCGGACCTGATACTTGTGCTAAATTTGCTGGAAGCATAAATACGCCACCGCCAACCATATTCCCGATAACAAATGCTGTTAAAACCCATAATCCCCATTTTTTCGTTTCCATTTTTGTTAACTCCTTTGTAGTAAGTTTTGCTTAAACATCATTTTTTACTAGCTTTTTGACAATAAAAAAAGAGCCATGTAGATAAAAAAATACCTACATGGCTCTTTCGCCAAAGCGTAGGTACAACGGGAATAACCCTTGTACCTACGCGTAATTTTTCCGCTAGGTTTCAAGGGTTACGTATGATGATGATGTTTTTGTGCAAATGTAACTACAGTTGTTGTATAAGTAAGCATAGTTCTTTGCTCCCTTTCTCCTCTGATTTTGAAGTTAGTATACTACATGTTTTTTTGAATGAAAAGAAAAATATAAAAATTTTTATAAAAATACGTTTTAAAGATTAAATATTTACCTATATTTTTCTTGTATTGGAAAATAAGTGAGAGATTGGCAGAAGAGTGAAGCATGTTATAATACATATAGAATTAGAAGGTGACAAGGGGCTATTGTAGATGATGAGTAAGTATGAACAAATTTATACAGAAATCAGTAAATCTATTGATAATAAACAATTAAAAGAGGGATGCAAAATCCCATCAGAAACAGAATTAATGAAGCAGTATGAGGCAAGCCGAGGCACGGTAAGAAAAGCTGTAGATTTACTGCAAGAGCGTGGATATGTGCAAAAAATTCATGGAAAAGGGGTTTTTGTTTTAAAGCGAAAAAATATTGAATTTAATTTTGGTGGTATTGTAAGTTTCCAAGAAGAAAATGAACGTTTAGGGCGTCATTGTATTACGGAAGTTGTGGAAATGGACAAAGAAAAAGCCACAAAAGAAATTGCGAAATTATTAAATGTAAAAGAAAAAACAGAGATTGACCATATTAAACGTGTACGAAATATTGATGGAGAAAAAGTAATTTTAGATATAAATCATTTTGTATCTGAGTTTATTCCAGGATTAACGAAAGAAATTGCAACTGCATCGATTTATAAATACATCGAGAAAGAGCTTGGGCTACATATTAGTTATTCGCAGAGGGTAATAGAAGTACAGCCATGTACAGAGGATGACAGAAAGTATTTAGATTTAAATGGAACAGACTATGTTGTCGTTGTGAAAAACTTTACACATTTGTATGATGGAAGTCAGTTTGAATATACAGAATCACGCCACCGTTTAGATATTTTTCACTTTTCGGATGTGGCACGCAGGAAGTAAAGAGGTGGAACAACATATTGTTTCATCTCTTTTTTTTTATAAAAAAACACAAACTCGTATATACGAGTGTTGACTAACTTATATATACGAGTTAATATGTAATTGTAAACGGTATCAAAAAAAGAAAAGAGGGACGGGAATATGGGGAAAGACTATCGTAAAACAGCAGAGGAAGTGTTGCAGTATATTGGTGGGAAAGACAATATTGAACAAGCTGCACATTGTGTGACGAGGCTCCGTATCGCTTTAAAAGATGAAAGTAAAATAGATAATGATAAATTACAGTCTGTTTCATTAGTGAAAGGAGCGTTTCATAACGCTGGTATATTTCAAGTTGTAATTGGTCCAGGGGATGTAGATCGTGTTTACGCTGAATTGATAACGCTTGCAGGTATGAAAGAATCAACTGTAGCTGACGTAAAAGACTCTGGAAATCAGAAGTTAAATCCAGCTCAAAAGTTTGTAAAAATATTTTCGGATGTATTTATGCCGATATTACCAGCGATCGTAACAGCTGGTTTACTAATGGGTATTAACAATCTATTAGGCGCAAAGGACTTATTTTTTGATGGGAAAAATTTATTAGATGTTTATCCGAACTTAGGCGGGCTTTGGGATTTAATTAATATGATGGCCAATACAGCATTCGTATTCTTACCAGCACTTGTCGGTTGGTCAGCAACGAAGCGTTTTGGTGGTAGTCCAATACTAGGGATTGTTATGGGATTAATGCTTGTGCACCCGGCCTTATTAAACGCTTGGGACTATGGAAAAGCAGCGACTGGTTTAGAGGGTCAAAAGATTGAGTACTTCAATATTTTAGGACTATTCCAAATTGAGAAGGTAGGATATCAAGGACAAATTTTACCTGTTTTAGTAGCAGCATTTGTATTAAGTAAAGTGGAAATTTTCTTAAAGAAACATGTACCAAATGCAATTCAATTATTAGTTGTACCAATTACAACAATCGTTGTGACAGGTGTGTTAGCACTAGGAATTATCGGTCCGGTTACACGTCATATTGGAGATTTATTAACAGTAGGATTAGTAGGTGTATATGAAACAGTACCAGTAGTTGGAGCAGTATTATTTGGAGCGTTATATGCACCGCTCGTAATTACAGGTATGCATCATATGTTTATTGCAATTGATTTACAATTGATTGCACAACATGGCGGGACATTTATTTGGCCGATGATCGCTCTTTCTAACATTGCGCAAGGTAGTGCGGCACTTGCGATGTTCTGGATTTCTAAAAATCAAAATGATAAAAGTATGGCATCAACATCAGCCATTTCAGCATACTTCGGTATTACAGAACCAGCGATGTTTGGTGTGAATTTACGAAATAAATTCCCGTTCTATGCAGCGATTATAGGGTCTGCTGTGGCAGCGATATTCATTACATTAAATGGTGTATTAGCACCTGCTATCGGAATTGGCGGATTGCCAGCATTTATTTCTATCATTCCGAAATCGATTCCAATGTTTATTGTAGGAATGATTATTGCAGTTGTAATCCCATTTACTTTAACATGGTTATTTGCAAAAAGAGTCAAACAGAAGTAGGAGGAAGTTAAACATGAAGGATTGGCATAAAAGTGTAGTCTATCAAATTTATCCGAAGAGCTTTAATAGTTATTACAATAGAGAAACCGGGGATATAAAAGGTGTTACAGAGAAACTAGATTATTTAAAAGAACTCGGAGTGGATTATATATGGTTAACACCGATATACCAATCACCACAAAATGATAATGGATATGATGTAAGTGATTACTACAGCATTGATCCATCTTACGGAACGATGGAAGAGTTTGAAGAACTTTTAGCAGAAGCGAAAGTACGTAACATTGAGATTATGCTTGATATTGTTGTAAATCATAGTTCGACTGAACATAAGTGGTTTAAAGAAGCGAAGGAAGATAAAAATAGTCCATATCGTAATTACTATATTTGGCGTGATGAAAAAAATAATTGGCAGTCTAAGTTTGGTGGATCTGCTTGGAAATATGATGAGAAGACGAAGCAATATTATTTACATTTATTTGATGAAACACAAGCTGATTTAAATTGGGAAAATGAAAAACTTCGTGAAGAAGTATATGATATGATGCGTTTTTGGCTGGATAAAGGAGTAACAGGATTCCGATTAGATGTCATTAACTTAATTTCAAAAGACCAATGCTTCTTAAACGATGAAGGTAGTACTGCGACAAGTGATGGACGCAAGTATTATACAGATGGTCCGCGTGTTCATGAATATTTACAAGAGATGAACCGAAATGTTTTTGCAGGAAAAGATGTAATTACAGTTGGAGAAATGTCATCTACGACAATTGATAATTGTATTAAATATTCTAATCCTGAGCGCAATGAATTAAGCATGACGTTTAGTTTCCATCATTTAAAAGTAGATTATCCGAATGGTGATAAGTGGACGAAAGCAGATTTTGATTTCATTAAATTAAAAGAAATTATGTCTAACTGGCAAATTGAAATGCAAAAGGGCGGAGGATGGAATGCATTATTTTGGTGTAATCATGATCAGCCCCGTATCGTCTCACGATTTGGTGATGACGGGAAGTACCGAAACGAATCTGCTAAAATGTTAGCGACAGTTATGCATATGTTGCAAGGAACACCTTACATTTATCAAGGGGAAGAAATCGGTATGACGAATCCTAAATTTGAGTCCATCGAGCAATATCGTGATGTGGAATCGTTAAATATATACGATATAAAGCTAAAAGAAGGGCTATCAAAAGAAGAGATTATAGGGATTTTAAAGCAAAAATCTCGTGACAACTCCCGTACTCCAATGCACTGGAATGAAGAGGTGAACAGTGGCTTTACAACAAGTACACCTTGGATTTCAGCGGCTGAAAACTTTAAAGAAATAAACGTAGAGAAGGCATTAGAAGATAAAGAGTCCGTATTTTATCATTATAAAAAGTTAATAGAACTTAGAAAAACATATGATGTAATTACAGAAGGAGAATATGCTATTTTGGATAAAAATGATCCTAAAATTTGGGCATATACTCGTACTACAGAAAGTGAAGTACTACTTGTTATAAATAACTTCTATGGAGAAGAAATAACGTACTCTGTACCAGCGCACGTTCAATTAGAAGGAATGAAACAAGAAGTACTACTGTCGAATTATAAAGATGTCAGCAAGGATATTGCAAAACTTAACTTAAGACCATATGAATCAATTGTGTATCGATATACGAAATAAAAGGTTGTATGCCGCATGGGCATACAACCTTTTATTTTAGGACACCACTGTACAAAATGTTTACCTCTACCTCAGGTTTGAATTTTACTTTTGCATAATCTTTATTCCAATTTTTCTTCTTCCATAAGTCAGGGTGATAGGCGATAAGGTGTCTGCCGATACCGAAAGCATCACAGTTTGCTTTTTGTAACTTTTTCGTTATCTTTTTAGCTTCTTTCGTAAGTTGTTTAGACAATTCTTTATTTAGTTTTTTTCTTTCATCCATTTTGTAAAGATTATCTCTCGGAGCTTCAAGCGCTATAACTTTTAGTTGGAGCTTAATGTGAGCATAAACATTTCCTTTTTTATCTGTTGTTATTTTTAAGTCTCGTTTTAACTTTCGATTGCTAATTTCCATTGTTAAATAATCAGATGTTTTCTCTGATTCACCGCTAGTAAGCTTTTGGGTTATACGGGCACTTGTTCCCATTTTTCCGGTTAATAATACGAATAAAACAGATTGTTTCAAAGGTAAATGCCCAGTTAATTTATCATTGTTAAATAAAGCTAGACCGTTTGTAATTACTTCTTTTCCTTTTACTTTTATAGAAGGGAGGGTAAAGTCTTTACCGGGATCTAACATTTTTGTAGCAGCTGTTTCTAAAGTTTCTTTTGGAAATACACTCATATCTTCTAAGCTTTTCACTTTTTTCTTTAGAAAATCTCCAATTAGTAAATTTCCTACTTTCTTTTTTTCTAGTATCTCGGATGTTTCACCATCTACTGCAATAAGTTTTACTAAAGCAGTTGGATTTGTTGGGTCCCGAAAGCTGACATCTAAATAGGGTAGTATCCCTTTTTTTAGAATTTTGGTTCCTAGTAATTGAACACCATATTTAAAATAGCGAATATTCCCAGTAACATTTTTTTTTAGGGCATCGCTTGTATCCCTTATGTTATGCCCCGTTGCTGAATGTATTTCATTTTCGAATGAAGATTGCTCTCCGCTTGAACTTTTTACGAGCTCGATTGTTTGCTGGAGTTTATTCTCTTTCGTAATATCAGATCCAATACTATAAGCTAACCTTGCTTCCCTTAATGGTTCTTGATCCCAACAGCCAGAAAGGAGGGAACTAGCACATAATATAGAAAGTAATTTAACTTTTCTTGTGAACATACTGCTCTCCTTTCTTATTTCGTATCACAGAATAAAGTAGAAATAAAAGAGGGAGGACAACAATAAAAATATACGTGAACTTATCAGTGAAAGTTGCAATTACTTTTAATTCTTCCGGTGTATCGATAAATAAGGCTACACTAAAGGCAATAATACCAACGATTGGAACAGCTTTTTTATGATTAGCAAGATTGAATATATGTCCAATTCCGATTGAAGCAGCACAATAATAACTAGCAATAGAAGCCACAACTGTTATCATCCATATTGGTATGAATAGTAAATCAGTACGGTCTATAATCCCGATATGCAAGGAGCGTAATAAGTAAGCAACTGGTTCTGGAATAAGTTCAATTTGTTTTGGACTAAATACGATAAAGCAAATCCAAACAGTGAAAGTATAAAAAAGGGTTACAAATCCATTAGCGATAGAAATTGCCTTTAGTTTTGCCACAGAACTCCCGTTTACTTTTGGGAAAGCGATAAGAATAATTTCAAAACCATACATAGCTGTAATGGTTTCCCTAGATGCTTGAATAATATTCCACCATCCGGCTTCTGTAATTGGAAAAATATAAGAAAAATCAGCTCGTGAAAACCCTAGTGCAATTAAAAGAGCCATGGGCAAAATGAGAATAGAAGCCATGACATAAAATCTTACAATTACTTTAAATGTATTATAGGCTACATAGCAGCAAGCTATTGTAAATAGCATGAGAATGGCAGACCAAGGAGTAGCTTGTAATATCCATACTTTAATGACATTACAAGCATTCAACATAACCGTCATACCAATAAGCGTAAAATAAAAAACATAAGCAAAACCTAATAGTTTTCCAAACTTATTACCAAATAGCATACAAACGCTTTCATACATATCTGCATCAGGAAATCGCTTTAAGAAAAGCCACATAAGTAAAATAATAAGTTGAATTGCAAGCCCAGCGACGAGAGCGGAAATCCATCCACCTCCTTTTGCTATTGGGTGAAGACGGTTAGGTAGAGAAAGGATACCAACTCCGATTTGGCATTGAATAACGAAAAAGGTAAATTGAACGAGCGAAATTTTACTTTGCGTGTTTGTCACCGTCCTCATCCTCTCTCGTTACATGTTGTCGTTGCATTTTTTTCGGTTTTGGATCATGTGGTCGTTCCCAAAACGACCAAATTGGAAGTCTTATGAAAGAATCTTTCATATCTTTTATCCGCATCGGGGCAACAGGAGAAAGATATGGCGTATGAAATGAATGTAATTGACATAAATGAACGAAAGTTATAATTAGACCGAATGATATTCCGACGTATCCGAATATAGCAGCAAGAATCATTAATGGAAAACGAAGAATTCGAACTGCTGAACTCATATCGTTTGATGGAACGAGAAAAGATGAGATGGCAGTTAAAGCTACAACGATAATCATTGTGTAAGAAACGAGTCCAGCTTTTACAATTGCATCACCAATTACTAAACCACCTACAATACCGATTGTTTGTCCAACTCGGCTTGGCAAGCGAATGCCAGCTTCCCGTAATAATTCGAAAATCAATTCCATTAAGAGAGCTTCAAAAATAGGAGGAAGTGGTACTTTCTCTAATGAAGCTTTAATTGTATACACAAGTTCGAGCGGCAATACATCAGGATGAAAGGCTACGGTTGCGATATATATAGCTGGTAAGAGAAAAGCAATCAAGAAACTCACTAAGCGAATCATTCGGACGAAAGAACCAACAATCCAGCGGTTATTATAATCGTCTGGTGATTGATAGAAAGCAAATAACGTAACAGGAACGATAAGCGCTGTGGGATCTCCATCAGATAAAATAGCAACTCGTCCTTCCATTAAATTTGCAGCGGTCCTATCTGGACGCTCTGTATTTAATTGCTGCGGAAATGGTGAGAAAGACGTATCCTCTATAAATTCTTGTATATATCCTGGAGGCATAAGTGCATCTGTCTTAATCGTTTCTAACCTTCTTTTTACTTCTGTAACTAAATCGTCATTCGCTATGTTTTGCATATAAGCAATTGCCACTTTCGTATGCATTTCTTCACCAAGTGTGAAATATTTAACGACGATATTTGGACTTTTTATGAGTTTACGAATGGAAGCTAAATTGGTTGCTAAATCTTCTACAAAACCAGTATGTGGTCCACGTACAATGCCTTCATTATCAGGCTCTGTTATATCTCTTTTTAAAGATAGAGCCGTTTCAAAAATGCAAAAGCTTTCGACATGTTCATGAAAATATAAAGTTTTACCTTGTAATAAAAGCTGCACACCATAATTTAAATTCGTTTCTTTTTTCATATTTAATGTAGAAAAAGCTTTATCTAAAGCTAGGTCTGACCGTGTCAATAAAGGCTCAAGGGCTAACTGATGAATTAGATTTGGATCTGCTAAAGATTCGATATATAAGATTGTTCCTTTTCCGTTTTGAAAAGGGAGATCTAATTTTTTTATATCATCAGAATGAGATAATTTATTTTCAATGTAATTAATGTTCTCCGGAAGTGATGGAAACATATGCTTTTGTTTTTTACTCTCTTGTTGTTCTTTTTGCTCTGTCATAATTTCCACCTCTTTTAAAGTGCAATTGTTTCTGTTAATTTTTGTCGTTTGTGAGAAATTTATGCTTGAATTATTTTAAAAAAAAGAGGATTGAAAGTTACGTTACATTGTCTTTTGTGCATTATTCAATTTCATAGCAGTACTTCTCACATTTGTGTCGAATTAAGAAGATATATAGGAGGGATACATATGGAAATAGCTGTAGAACGTGTTTTTACAAAGGAAATTTTAGCAAGAGCGGCAAGGGAATTTCATGTAACAGTGGAAGAAAAGCCACTTGGAGATTTTGAGAATTATATTTTTAAGGCGAAGGGTGATAATGATGAAGATTACGTATTACGTTTAACACATTCTTCTCATCGCTCTAAACAAGAGGTAGAGGCTGAACTAGATTTTTTACGATATGTTGCGGAGAATGGGGCAAAGGTAGCAGGACCTCTTTATTCAACGTCTCAAAATCTTGTAGAAGAAATCGCAGCAGAGGATGGGACTTTCTTTTTCGCTTCCTTATTTACATATGCAAAAGGTGAGCAAGTAAAAGGAGAAGAATCGCCTTATTGGGGAAATGCTTATTTTGAAGCGTGGGGAAAAGCGATTGGACAACTGCATCGCCTTACAATGGATTATCCTAAAACAGACTACCGTGAAACGTGGGAAGAAGACGAAAGTGGAATTGTTAATGAATTAGAAGATGGTCAAGTGAAAGAGATTGCAGCGGTATTAATGGATGAAATTAAGGCTCTTCCAGTTGAAAGAGAAACGTTCGGTCTTATGCACGGTGATATCCATCAAGGTAATTTCCATTATGATGGAAAAGAGCTTACAATCTTTGATTTTGATGATGCGGCCTATAATTACTTCATTCATGATTTGGCAATGGTTCTTTATTACTCGGTCCTTTTTACACCGTGGACAGTGGAGGAGAAGACGGTGTTCGCTCGTAAACAGTTACAAGTGTTAAGAAAAGGATACGAATATGAGCATAGTTTGGAGGATAGTTGGTATGAATCGTTACCACTATTTTTACGTTTACGTGATATAGGTTTATATGGAACGCTTCAAAAGAAGTTTAAAGGGAAAGATATGCCTGATAACTTCTTGAAATTATCAGAAGAGCTATACGAAAGAATTATTAAAAGAGAAGCAATTGTGAATATATAATACATTTAGTTCAAAACAAAGTATATAAAACAAATATATACTTTGTTTTTTTATACAAAAATATGTTTACTTTATTAAAATAATATTGTCCTAGATTCGGTATACACTTATAATTTTATATATATTCTGAATATTCTTTATAAAGAAGGAGGGGGAATGTTGGAAGCTTTCGTAAATTGGTTAAATAATATTGTTTGGAGTCCAGCACTTGTTTATTTATGTTTAGGAGTAGGTTTATATTTTTCCATTCGAACGAAGTTTTTACAAGTAAGGCACGTAGGAGAAATGGTGAAGCTGACATTTCAAGGAGAAAAATCAGAAGCTGGTGTTTCTTCATTCCAAGCGTTAGCACTTTCATTATCAGGACGCGTTGGAACAGGAAATATTGCTGGAGTAGCAACAGCGGTTGCATTCGGTGGACCAGGAGCTGTATTTTGGATGTGGGCAGTAGCCTTTTTAGGGGCAGGATCAGCTTATGTAGAATCAACACTCGCGCAAATATATAAGACGAAACATCAAGGGCAGTTTCGTGGTGGGCCTGCTTATTACATCGAAAAAGGTCTAGGAGTTAAATGGTATGCTTTAGTATTCGTTGCAGCGACAATTCTTGCAACAGGACTTTTATTACCAGGTGTACAAGCAAATAGTATTGCTGTAAGTTTAGAAACAGCTTTTGGTATTAATACTACCGTATCAGGGGCTATATTAGTTGTCGTATTAGCTCTTATCATTTTCGGTGGAGTAAAGCGGATTGTTAACGTAGCGCAAGTTGTCGTACCGTTTATGGCAATAGGCTATATTTTAGTAGCTTGCGTCATTGTTGCTATGAATATTGAAAAGTTGCCAGAAGCATTTATGTTAATTATAAGAAGTGCATTTGCATTAGAAGCTGCTTTCGGTGGTATTATCGGTTTAGCAATTTCTTGGGGAGTAAAACGTGGTATTTATTCCAATGAAGCAGGGCAAGGAACTGGACCACACGCAGCAGCTGCTGCTGAAGTATCACATCCAGCTAAGCAAGGTTTAGTGCAAGCATTTTCCGTTTACATTGATACATTATTTGTTTGTTCAGCAACAGCATTTATGATGATTATTACAGGCATGTATAACGTATTTGATGCAAGCGGAAAAAACTTTATCGTTAATAAATTAAATGGTGCTCAGCCAGGACCAGGATATACACAGGCGGCGGTAGAATCTGTTTTCCCTGGATTTGGAAACGATTTCGTTGCAATCTCGTTATTATTCTTCGCGTTTACAACAATTATGGCGTATTACTACATTGCAGAAACGAATATAGCGTACTTAAATCGTGATAAAGATCGTCCTTGGTTGTCTCTTGTATTAAAATTTGTATTCTTAGGAGCTGTATTCTACGGCTGTATAAAAACAGCAGCAACGGCTTGGGCTTTAGGTGACATTGGGGTAGGAATTATGGCATGGGTAAATATCATTGCGATTTTACTATTACAAAAACCTGCATTAGTCGCATTAAAGGATTATGAAAAACAGAAAAAAGAAGGAAAAGATCCAGTATTCGATCCAGGGCCATTAGGAATTAAAAATGCTGATTTTTGGGAGCATGAATACGGGAAAGATAAGAAAGAAGAAGTATCTTAATAGAATAGAAATGAAGAAGCAAAGGGGAAACCCTTTGCTTTTTTTATGGACAAAATGAAGCTGGAAGTTATTTTTTTGCCTATTTTTGAATATAAAAAGAATGTACATGCTTTGTTAGTGGAAGGGGGGAGTATGTTGATAGAGTTTCGTAATGTAAATAAATATTATGGCAATTTTCAAGTTTTAAAAGATATTAATGTGCAAGTGAAAAAAGGTGAAGTGGTGGTAGTTGTTGGGCCTTCAGGATCAGGAAAAAGCACGTTGCTTCGGTGTATAAATCAATTAGAGACAATTACAGATGGAGAGTTAATTGTACAAAATACGGAGGTACACAATGTCAAAACAGATATGAATAAATTACGCCGCAATATTGGGATGGTCTTTCAACATTTTTATTTATACCCACATAAAACAGTTCTGCAAAATATTACACTAGCACCGATTAAAGTAAATAAAGTTTCCAAAGAAGAAGCAGAGAAAACAGCAATGTTTTATTTAGAGAAAGTAGGAATCCCAGAGAAGGCTAGTGTATATCCGCATCAATTATCCGGAGGACAACAGCAAAGGGTAGCAATTGCTAGAGGACTTGCGATGCAGCCGGAAATTATGCTGTTCGATGAGCCTACGTCTGCTCTTGATCCAGAGATGATTGGAGAGGTACTTGATGTTATGAAAGCACTGGCTAAAGAAGGGATGACAATGGTCGTTGTCACGCATGAAATGGGATTTGCGCGAGAAGTAGCAGATCGGATTTTATTTATGGATGATGGCCAAATTATCGAAGATACGACACCGGCACAATTTTTTGCAAACCCTGAACAAGAAAGAGCTCGTTTATTTTTAAGTCGGGTGCTAAATCATTAGAGGAGGAATTTCATGCTTAAAATGAAAAAGTTATTTACTTTAATCGTATTTTCATGTTTATTCGTGCTTGTTGTTGCGGGGTGCGGAAGCAAGAAAGATGAGGCAAAGGAAACAAATACGAAGCAAGGCGGGGCTGTTGAGCAAATTAAGAAACGAGGGAAATTAGTAGTTGGGGTGAAGAATGATACGAATTTATTTGGATTAAAAAATCCTTCAACAGGGCAAGTAGAAGGATTCGATGTTGATGTCGCGAAGGCACTTGCGAAAAAAATCCTTGGAGATGAAAAGAAGCTAGAGCTGAAAGAAGTAACGTCTAAAACACGTATTCCAATGCTGAAAAATGGTGATATTGATGCAATTATTGCGACAATGACAATTACGGAAGAACGCAAAAAAGAAGTGGATTTTTCAGATGTATATTTTAAAGCAGGACAATCGTTACTTGTGAAAAAAGGAAGCAATATTAAGAGCATCGATGATATAAAACAAGGCGTTAAAGTATTAGCTGTAAAAGGTTCAACATCTACAAATAATATTCGCCAAAAATCACCGGAAGCGACGGTATTAGAATTTGAAAATTACAGTGAGGCATTTACGGCGTTAAAAGCAGGGAAAGGTGATGTTTTAACGACAGATAATGCGATCCTTTACGGAATGGCAAAACAAGATTCAAATTATGAAGTTGTAGGGAAAATTTTCACGGATGAACCATACGGAATTGCAGTGCAAAAAGGGGCAGATGATTTAACGAAAGAGATTAATACTTTAATTAAAGACATGAAAGCAAGCGGGGAGTATGACAAATTATATGAGAAATGGATTGGACAAAAACCAGAAAAATAGATAGTAAAAGTGAGAGGATGAGAGTACTCATCCTCTTCTTGTAAAGAAAGAGGGGAGAATATGTGCCTGATTTTTCTATATTAACGAATAACATTGATATGTATTTAGAAGGATTTAAATATACAGTTATGTCTAGTGTAATTGCATTAATAGGAAGCTTTATTTTAGGAGTAATTTTGGCAGTAATGCGTATTGCACCGATTCGTATTTTAAATTGGATAGGATCAGCTTTTGTAGAGTTTGTAAGAAATATTCCACTCGTATTAATTGCATTTATATTCTATTTTGCTTTACCTGTAATAGGAATTACTTTAAATGGTTTTGTAGCAGGAACAGTTACGCTTACGGTATATACGGCAGCTTTTATTGCGGAAGTCATTCGCGCTGGTATTTTATCAGTTACAAAAGGACAAATGGAAGCAGCACGGTCTTCAGGGTTAACGTATGTACAGGCGATGTATTATGTTGTCTTACCTCAAGCGATGAAAATCGTAATTCCTCCTCTAGGAAATCAATTTCTCAATTTAGTAAAAAACTCTTCTATACTCGGAATTATCGCTGGTACTGATTTAATGTATCAAGGAGACTTAATTTCAACGAAGACGTTTGTTACGTTCGATGTCTATATATTTGTCGGGATGTTTTATTTAATATTAACAATTCCGCTCAGTATGCTAGTGCGTTATTTAGAAAAACGCTTGGCAAAGGAGGCGGTGTAAATGGATTTTAAGGGAGCAATTACAGGAGATCATATTCTATTTTTATTAAAAGGATTACTCATAACACTAGAGGTAGCACTCGTAGCGATTGTACTTAGCTTTATTATTGGTAGTGTAATAGGGATATTGCGCTACATGAAAATACCTGTCGTCTCACAAGTATTAGGAATTATCGTTGAAGTGATTCGAAATTTACCACTACTTTTAATTATATTTTTCACGTATTTTGCACTGCCAGAAGCAGGCTTGAAATTAGAAATTATAACAGCTGCAATTGTTGCTTTAACAATATTTGAGGCAGCAATGATATCTGAAATTGTTAGAAGTGGTCTATTGTCTATTGAAAAAGGGCAGATTGAAGCCGCAAGATCTTCGGGATTAACGTATGTTCAAGCGCTTTGGCATATTATTTTGCCACAAGCATTAAGGAGAATGGTTCCGCCGCTTGTTAGTCAATTTATTTCATTGCTGAAGGATACGTCGCTAGCGGTTGTTATATCACTCCCAGAGCTTATGCATAATGCTCAAATTATTAGCGGACAAAATGTGAATTACATGATCCCGACGTTTATATTAGTGGCTTGTATGTACTTTATAGTAAATTATAGTTTATCAATTTTATCCAGAAGATTAGAACTCAGTTAACCCTTACAATATATGTGAGGGTTTTTCCTTGATTATCCTTATTTTCCTCTAAATAGAATCTAAGTCTTGCGATAATTAGATTTTTTACATTATTTTATCAGAAAAGTTTTAATTTTATATAGAAATTGTAATCGCTTTCGTGTATATTTTTATTATCAGAAAATTTTAACAAGATATAGGGGTATGGTAGGGGGAGGATTTAGATGCAGCAACCAACGAATGAGAAATTACATCGCACGATGAAGAGTAGACATTTATTTATGATCGCACTTGGTGGTGTAATCGGAACTGGCTTTTTCTTAGGTTCAGGTTACACTATTAATCAGGCTGGACCAGGGGGAGCCATCCTTTCATATTTAGTAGGCGGATTTATTATGTATTTAACAATGCTTTGTCTTGGAGAGTTAACGGTAGCGATGCCGGTTTCAGGATCTTTTCAAAAGTATGCAACGAAGTTTATTGGACCAGGAACGGGCTTTATGATTGGCTGGTTATACTGGCTCGGCTGGGCAGTAACAGTGGGTCTAGAATTAACGTCAATAGGTTTAATGATGAAAAGATGGTTTCCAAATGTTGATGTTTGGGTATGGTGCCTTGTATTCGGTGTTATTTTATACGCTTCAAACGCAATTTCGGCAAAAAGTTATGCTGAATTAGAATTTTGGTTTTCTAGTATTAAAGTAATTACAATCCTTGCATTTGTTGTTCTTGGTGGTAGTGCATTATTAGGATTTATATCATATGACGGAAAAGAAGCAGCACCTCTTTTCTCTAACTTTGTAAGCGATGGTGGACTTTTCCCAAATGGACTAGCTGCCGTATTACTTACAATGATTACAGTTAACTTCTCGTTCCAAGGAACAGAGTTAATCGGAATTGCAGCGGGAGAAAGTGAAAATCCAGAAAAAACAATTCCACGTGCGATCCGTAATACAGTATGGCGTATTATGTTATTCTTCATTTTAACAATGACAATTTTAGTAGGATTAATTTCTTGGAAGGAAGCAGGCGTAATTGAAAGTCCATTCGTAGTTGTATTTGATAAAATCGGTATTCCATATGCAGCTGATATTATGAACTTCGTTATTATTACTGCGTTATTATCTGTAGCGAACTCTGGATTATATGCAGCGACACGTATACTATGGTCACTTGCAAATGAAGGAATGGCACCAACTTCTTTCAAGAAAGTAAATAAACGTGGTATTCCAATTACAGCGCTAGTCGTAACGATTGCGGTAGCTGGATTATCCCTATTCACAAGTTTCCTTGCAGAAGATACAGTATACATGTACTTATTATCGATAGCTGGTTTATCGGCTGTTTCAAGTTGGATCATTATTGCTCTATCGCAACTTCGCTTTAGAAGTCAGTATATAAAAGGCGGAGGAAAGTTAGAGGACTTAAAGTATAGAACACCACTATATCCGATTGTTCCAATTTTAGCTTTAATTACAAATAGCATCGTTGTTATTAGTTTAGCGTTTATTCCTGAACAAAGAATGGCGTTATACTGCGGTATTCCATTTATCATTTTCTGCTATATATATTATTATTATATGAGTAAGAAACAGCAGAAACCGATGAAAGTGGAGATGGACAAAACAAATGAAACTAACAATCAAACACGATGATATAAAGGCAGATTTATCGTACGCTCAATTAGCGATTGGAAAAGAAAACGGGTATTCACCGTTACAATTACTCGTTTCTTCTATCGCAGGATGTAGTGCAATTGTCTTTCGAACAATTTTAGAAAAGAAACGTATTACATACGATACGTTTACAATTGAAACTGAAATTGGTAGAAGTGAAGCTTTATCAAAACCAGTTGAAAGTGTTCATTTGCACTATAAAATTAAAGCGGAAAACATTACAGAAGAGCAGTTGGACAAAGCATTGCAGCTTGCAGTGAAAAATTGCACGATTGTTCAATCTGTAAAAGGTAGTATAAAAGTTACGGAAACAATTGAACTAATAAAGTGAAACATAAAAGCGTGAGAGTATAGCTCTCACGTTTTTATGTTTTTAACAGAGGAGGAAGTATTATGAAATGTTTAGGTTGTAAATTAGCAAACGAAGAGGAAAAAATATATAAAGTATATGAAGATGATTATGTAACTTGCTTTTTAGATCATGCGCCTTTCTACCCAGGACATACTTTAATTGTGCCAAAGCAGCATGTTGTAGAAGTAGACGAATTAGATGACGTTGTAGCAAGATCAATTATGGATGCTTCTAAGCTGATTGCAAAAGCGATTAAGGCATTATATAAACCAGATGGAATTACAGTTTGTCAAAATGGTGGAGTATTTAACGAGTTAACACATTACCATATGCATGTCGTACCAAGATATAAAGAGCGTTCGTTTGCTGAGTTTTATACGGTGCAACCGGAGGAAAAGAAGAATCATAACTTTGAAGAGACAAAGAATTTGTTAAAAGAAGCGATAGAGCAAATACTGCATATTGAAAAGGTGTAAAAGAATTTTTCTTACGCCTTTTTAATCTTCATACATACTTAAAACTTCTTTCGCACGTATACGTAAACCATCTATCAATTCTTTCGGTTCTAAAACTTTTGCATCTTTTCCAAGTCTATAAAATAAAGGAGTAATAAAGTTAATCTCACCTTTATCAATTGTTGAATTTATATATCCTGTCCCATCCTCGTTTACTATAACGAATTCCTCAAGATAAGGAACGCTTTTACATTGGCGTACGCCTTCTGTTGTCAGTAAAACATGTAACTGAGTAGGATTGTGTACTACGTTAGAGTTAGAGGCAAACCACTCTTCTAAATTCATGAATGTATCTGTATTTTCTTCCATCGATAATATTGAGAGAATACGATCAACGCGATACAGTAATACTTTTTTTCTACCGAAGTCATAGGACGGTAAGTACCATAACCCGTCGTGAGCATATACACCAATCGGATGAACATGTTTTGTTTTTATCCCTGATTTAGATTCGTATTGAAAGTGTAAATTTTTATTTTCAATAGCCGCTGTTAACACTTTGTTTAAAAGTGGGGTCTCAATTGTTCTCTTCGGATTCCAAAAGGAGATATAAGAACGTATTTTATCAACTTTCGCTTTCGCCTCATGTTGTAGAGAGCTATATAGTTTATGAGTGACAGAATTGATTTCTGTATTAAAAGGCAAGTCTCTGTAGTAGCTTAAAGATTGAAAGGCAAAAAAGATGGAGACCGCTTCTTCTTCCGTAAATAAGATAGGTGGAATGACCCTAGTTGTTAATACTTTATATCCTCCATTACGACCTTGTTCAGCATAAATGGGTAATCCCATATCACTTAAATCTAAAATGTATCTATGAACCGTACGAACGGAAATGTTAAATTCATCAGCTATTTCTTGAGCTGTAAATGTTTTTTTCGCAGAAGCAAATATAAGAATATCTAATAAGCGTTTAGCTTTTGACAAATGTATCACCTTTTCTTTTTAACATGACATAAATTGTCATGTTTTATTGTTAGTATATTGTTTACATCATATGTTATCAAGATGAGATGCAAGGAGGAAAAGATATGTCACGTGAAATAGTTTTATTTATAGCGGCGAGCTTAGATGGATATATTGCGAAAGAAAATGATGATTTAGAGTGGTTAATGGAAACGGAAGGAGAGGGAGATAACGGTTATACAGAAATGTACGAAACGATTGATACAATAATTATGGGAAAGAAAACGTACGATTATGTAGTAGAGCATACGGAAACATTCCCGTACTTAGATAAAGCATGTTATGTTTTTTCTCGTTCAGAAAAAGGTTCAGACGGAAACGTGGAATTTGTAAATGAAGATGTAGTGGAGTTTACAAAAAGGTTAAAAGCACAAGAAGGATCTAAAATATGGATGGTTGGTGGAGGAGAGCTACTGAGAGAATTCTTTAAAAATAATCTAATTGATGAATATATTGTTACGATTACACCGCATATATTAGGCTCGGGTGTTCCATTATTTAAAGAAAAGAATCCAGAAATTAATTTAACTTTAACGGATACGAAACGTTTTGGGCAATTTGTAAATTTATATTATAAAGTAAGATGATAAAGAAACACGACTACTGATGATAGTCGTGTTTCTTTATAGATGGTAATGAAATTATAAAGCAAGACCCGTGATTGACTTCACTCGTTACTGTAATATTCCCGCCGTGTAGCTCTACAATTTCCTTCACGATAGATAGTCCTAAACCAGTTCCACCTGTAGCTCGTGATCTAGCTTTATCAACACGATAAAAGCGGTCGAAAATGTGAGGGAGGTCTTCAGGAGGAATACCTTCGCCTTCATCTTCAATTGTAATGGAGATACGTTTATGTTCTTCTGTAATAGAAATGTTTATATGAGAATGTTCTTTTGAATGTCTATAAGCGTTATTTAAAATGTTTACTATAACTTGTTCAAATCGCTGTTCATCTAAGTTTACTAGCAATGTAGGAGAACAAGAGAAAGAAACTTTAATGTATCTTTCTTTATACATGGCGTTTACTTTTTCAGCTATGCGAGTAAGGAAGGTGTGTAAATGCACTTCCTTTACTTGAATAGAAAAGTTATGTTGTTCCATTTGTGCAAGTGAAAATAAATCTTGAACTAAGTTTGTAATGTAATCAGACTCATCTTTTATAATCGATAAATATCGCAAACGTTGCTCAGGAGGGGTGCTTTCTTTTAAAGCAATGTCAGCATAACCTCTTACGTATGTTAACGGTGTTCGTAATTCATGAGCAACACTTGCTAGAAATTCACTTCGCTCTGTTTTCATATAATGTAAATCATTTGCGAGCGTTTGAATAGATGATGCTAGTTCACCAATTTCATCATTTCGAGTAGTTGTTAACGAAACGGACAAATCGCCTTTACTCATTTTTTCAGTTGCATGTTTCATGTGTAACAATGGTTTTGTTAACAAACGTGATAATAGAAAGATGGTGATGGCTGTTAGTAGAAACGTAATGACTCCGGCAATAATGAATTGTCTTGTTAGCCCGTTAACCATTTCCTCGATTGATTCCGTCCCGAGAAACATATATACGTAGCCTTCCGTTTTTCCAGCCACTACAATGGGGCTAACTGTACATATATAATTAGATGTTTTCCAATGATTCTCTATAATTGCTCCGTCATGATCTGTCCGTGTTTGCATCTTTTCAATATGCTTCTTTATAGTAGTATTTATTTCATTGGATTTAGCTAGTACCTCCTTATTTGCATTTGTAATAACAACAGTAGTTTCGGCTTCGGATTCCATTAGTGCAACATGGGAGATTGTTTGCTTATCAAAATACTTTTCAAGGACATCTCTGTGACTATTTCCGCGCTTTAATAAAGCTGTCATTTCTTCATTTACTCTATTGTTGACAAGGCTATAATAAAGCGAGACAAATAGAACACTTTCGATTAAAAGTGTAACAATCAAAAAATAAAATCCGAGCTGAATAGAAATTCGCTTCATTGCTTTGCTCCTTAATCTAGAGTATCAACCCATCGATATCCGACTCCGTAAACAGTTTTTAAATGATGATCAATAGGGAAATGTGCTTTTCGCAATTTATCACGTAAATTGCGAATATGTGAATCGACTGTACGATCTTCTGTATTTGTGTTTAACCCCCAAATTCGTTCGATGAGCTGATCACGGTTTAATACGTAGTTCACATGGCGTAAAAATAATCCGAGTAAAGAAAATTCAATTGGTGTGAGAAGGAGCTCTTCATTATGGACAGAAACGAAGTGTTTTGTTTCATCCCATACAATACCGTGATATTGGATTTGTTTATGTTCATTTGTACGTCTTAAAACGGCTTCAATTCTTGCGAAAAGTTCTTCTTCATGGAAAGGTTTCGTTACGTAATCATCGGCTCCGAGTTTTAATCCTTGAACGACATCTACTGTTTGATCACGAGCTGTAACCATAATGATAGGAATGTTACTAAAAGATCGGATTTTTTTGCACGTTTCCCATCCGTCCATCTTTGGCATCATAATATCGAGTAAAACAAATTTAAAGTTTTGATTTTCTATATGTAAAATAGCTTCTTCTCCTGAATTCGCACATACGCAGTTATATCCAATTGGAGTAAGATAAAGAGTTAATAATTCAAGCATTCTCGGTTCATCGTCTACGAGCAGTATATCAATCATAGAGAGCCCTCCATATTTATAATCGTTACTTAAAGTGTAATGCAAAATCATGAAGAAATGGTGCAGATTATGATGTGTCTGCATAATTTCTTCAGAATTGCTTGTTATTGTGGAGTTGAAATTACATTTTAGGTAATCATATTGGCTCAAAAATGATTAATACGGAGGCGGTATAGTGAAAAAAATGACCCGGATTTTTGGGATAACAATAATTACAGCAGTTGGTCTTGCTGCATGCGGACAAACGAATACAGACCATAAAAACCATGAATCTACAAAAGAGAAAAAAACAGAGCAAAAGGAAATGAAAGTGAATCAGGAGGTAACGGCGCCAAAAGAAATGAACCAAGGGGCATCGAATGATTTATTAACGACAAGTTTAAAAAATGTGACGAGGTTAAATACAAATGATCCCCTGCAAATGGCAGTGTTAACTTCGCAAACGATATGGCCAGCAACCCATAAAGAGAACCAGCCAGGTGCTGTTATTTTAGTACCAGTGAGCGAGTGGCAATTAGGTATTGCGAGTGCAGACCTTATTCATCATCCGAATAACGGACCGATTTTATTTATAGAAAAAGAAAAAATACCAGAAATGACGTTAAAAGAAATAAAACGATTAAATCCAATCGGAACGAAAGATGGAACACAAATTATGGTGATGGGGGATGTAGGTACTAGCGCGCTTGAACAATTAAAAGGTTATAAAATAAAACAAATAAAAGAAACGAACCCAGCTATATTTGCGAAAGATGTTGATAAGGAGTATGCCGATATAACAGGAAGCTACCCAAATAGTGTTATTATCGGTTCGTCTGCAGAAGAAGGACGTTTATATACAACCCCCGCTGTAAACTGGATTTCTCATATGCCGGAACCACTACTCTATACAGAAAAGAATAAAGTGCCAGAAGCGACAATAGAGGCATTAAAGATGAGAAAAGATAAAGCAAATATATATGTACTAGGACCAGAAAAAATCGTTTCAAAAGAAGTAGAAAAAGAGTTAAGCAAATACGGGAAAGTAACGCGTATTAGTGGAGAGACCCCTACAGAAAACTCGATTGCGTTCGCTAAATTTAAAGATGAAAAAACAAAATTTGGCTGGGGATTCACAAAACCTGGTCACGGTTTATCATTTGTTTCAAGCAAAACACCAGATTTAGCAGTTGCTGGGGCACCTTTTTCACATATGGGTAAACACGCACCTGTTGTCTTGTTAGAAGAAGGGAAAGCTTCACAACCAGTGTATGACTTCCTTGCTACTATTCAGCCGAAGTTTAAAGATGATCCAACACTTGGACCATATAATCATGGCTTCTTATTAGGAAGTACGAGTGATATTTCATTTGAAACACAAGGAATACTAGATGAGAGGTTAGAAATTGTTCAGGAAAGTGGTCAAGGACACGGTGGACATTAATGAAATGAGAAAAGACGCTACTAAGGTAGCGTCTTTTTCTTTAGGAAACTTTTACATAGCAAAAAATCTTCTACTCGTTATATAATATCCTTCGTGCAGTCGGCTAGATTTTCTTATGGAGAAAATCAAATTATAAAGGAGTAGAGGAGTGGTATTTTGTTTCAAACGATAAAAAATGACTGGTTTTCTAATGTGAGAGGGGACGTGTTATCAGGAATTGTCGTTGCTTTAGCATTAATCCCTGAAGCGATAGCCTTCTCTGTTATTGCAGGCGTAGATCCGACAGTTGGACTATACGCAGCCTTTTGTATTGCGGTTACCATTTCATTTGTTGGCGGAAGAACTGGAATGATTTCAGCTGCAACAGGTGCAATGGCATTATTAATGGTAACGCTCGTTAAAGATCATGGTTTGCAATATTTATTTGCTACAACAATATTAACAGGTATCGTCCAAATTATTTTTGGCGTGTTCAAACTGAGCTCATTTATGAAGTTTGTTCCGAAATCTGTTATGAGTGGTTTTTTAAATTCACTTGGAATTTTAGTTTTTACAGCGCAATTACCGCATTTTAAAAATGCAACTTGGCAAATGTATGCACTCGTTGTATTAGGACTTGCAATTATATATTTATTTCCACGTATTACAACGGTTGTACCTTCTACGCTTATTTCAATTATTATTGTGACGAGTATTGCACTTATGAGCGGATTACAGTTGAAAACAGTAGGGGATATGGGAAGCTTGCCAAAAGAATTACCGTTCTTTAGTATTCCTGATGTGCCATTTACATTAGAAACATTAGGGATTATTTTACCTTATGCAGTTATGCTTGCAATCATTGGTTTACTAGAGTCTTTATTAACAGCTTCAGTTTTAGATGATATGACGCATACAGAAAGTAATAAGCATAAAGAGGCACGCGGACAAGGGATCGCAAACATCGTTGCTGGATTTTTCGGAGGAATGGCAGGATGTGCAATGATCGGCCAATCTGTTATTAATATTAAATCAGGTGGACGAGGTCGCCTATCAACATTTGTAGCGGGCGGATTTTTAATCGTATTACTATTCGTTTTAGGAGATTATGTCGTTCATATTCCGATGGCAGCTTTAGTTGCGGTTATGATTATGGTTTCAATCGGAACGTTTGATTGGAACTCTGTAACAACGATTCATAAAGTACCAAAAGGAAACGCATTTGTTATGATCGTAACAGTTGTGATTGTCTTAATTACACATAATTTAGCATTAGGTGTAATTATCGGAACAGTAATTAGTGCGGTGTTATTTGCATTCAATATGGCAAAGATTCACGTGAAACATTTATATATTGAAAATAAGAAAATATACGAAATTCACGGTCAACTTTTCTTTGCATCTACAGCCGATTTCATAAATAATTTTTCATTTAATGAAGATGTAAAAGAAATTGAAATGAATTTTACTCATGCGCACGTATGGGATGATTCAGCAGTGGCATCAATTGATAAAGTTATCATGAAGTATGAGCAAAGTGGTGTGAAAGTAAGTATAACAGGATTAAATGAACGTAGCTCAAAACTTGTTGCAAATTTAGCTAATTATAATAAAAGAATTGCTAGTTAAAAGCCTCCTTTTTAGGAGGCTTTATTATATAATACGAGTAGGATAACGAAAAGGGGATTCAGCATATGTACAAACAAATTATATTAGCATGTGACGGTTCTGAACATGCACTTCGAGCAGCGGAACATGCAACATATATTGCGAAATGTAGCGCAGAAACAAATGTTGAAGTTGTGTACGTAGTAGATAATAGAACGGCAAAATCAGATATTATACAAGGTCAAACAGATTTAGAAACAATATCGGCTAGTCGAAAAGATAAATTAAAAGAGATTGAAGTTTTATTAAAGAAAGAGAACATATCTTATACAATTACGATATTACATGGTGATCCTGGAGATACAATTGTTCAATATGTAAATACAGGAGATATAGATCTTGTTATCGCTGGAAGCAGAGGGCTAAATACACTGCAAGAAATGGTGCTTGGTAGTGTCAGTCATAAAATAGCAAAACGAGTGAAATGTCCGGTGATGATTATAAAATGAAATAGAATGTACTGAAGACCTTAGTATAACTGAGGTCTTTTTTATGTATAAATAACTCTCATTTGTGGAAATACTAGATATATAAGTTGAAAAGATGTTAACTTACAAATTTGTAAGTTAGTTGTTAGAGAAATCGATGTTATGAAATTTTTCTCATTGGTAAAATAAAAGTATCAAAGGGGAGAGAGGGAGGATGGAAGCAATGAAATCATTTCAAAATTTGTCATATAGTCAAGGGGTAAGCTTAATTTGTCTAGGAGGATTTGCTGGATCTGTTACGTTAGCTGTTTTAATAAAGGTATTTCATCAAATCTTTTAATATTAGAGTAGGGAAGGAATTGGTTGTTATCATTAGTAGGAAAAGCAATGAAAATAAAAAATAGCTCTTAGCATGTATGTAAATGCTAAGAGCTATTTTTATGTTTATTTTTCTACTTCTGGCTTCTCACTTGTTACAGTAACGTCTTTCCAATGTGAAGTTATTTGATTCACTTCAGTGTTGACATCATAATTTTTTACGCGCTTATTAACACCTGTTAAATCAAATGTGTAATGAATTGGAATCATCGGTGCTTCGTCATGAATTAATTTTTGCCATTTATCGTATACTTCTTTACGATATTTTTCATCAGTAGCTTTTTCTGATAATCCTGCTTCTAATAACTTCGTATTTTCATCATTTACCCAGCGTTGATAGTTGAATCCGGCATTTTTGCCCCATAGGCCAGAAAGGTCAGGGTCAGAGCCAGTGTTCCAAGCACCGGCAAAAATATCAACCTTCGGATCATCTTTTTTAATCATGTCACGCATAGCATTAAATTCGTGTAAGCGTCCATCAACAAGTTCTACTTTTAAGCCGATATCTTTCCAAGATTGAATGTAGAATTTAGCCAGCGGTTCACTTGTTTCACTACCACTACTAGTTAAGAAGTTAATCTTCAATTCATTACCTTTTGGATCTTCACGGAATCCATCACCATTTTTATCTTTATACCCAGCTTCATCTAATAGTTTTTTCGCTTTATTTACATCGAAATTATACGCACCAACATCATTATTATGGTACTTTGGCATAGATGGTGGAATTGGAGAGTTAGCTGGAACGCGAAGTCCGTGATATACTTTCTCTCCTAATTTTTCTCTATCAATTGCATGTGCCATCGCTTGACGTAAACGAACGTCTTTGAACTTATCGTTATCCATTACAGCTTCATTCTTTGCTTTGTCCATATGTCCGAACTTAAATCCGATATAAGTGTAAGCAAGGTCAGTTTTACCAATTAGTTGTGTGTTTTTTAATTTACTTACGTTCGGATATTGATCAGCAGTAATTGCTGCAATATCAATATCACCTTTTTTCAGAGATGCACTAACAATAGATGGATTTACAACTTTTAATGTTACATTTTTTAGCTTAGGTTTGCCGCCCCAGTAATCATCAAAACGCTCATACTCAACTGATTCACCAGGAACGATTTTCTTCACTTTAAATGGACCGAATCCAATTGGATTTTGACGGATTTTATCTGATTCAGCTAGTTTTTCAATTGGTACATCACCTAAATATTTTTTAGGTGTAGGATATGTCCAAACACCAGTTTTTAGTGAAGGGTTTACTTCTTTATAAGTAATGGAAATTGTTTTTGGATCGACTACTTTAATACCAGAAATTTTGTCAGCTTTTCCAGTGTGATATTCTTCCATACCTTCAATCATTTGCATTTGTGTATCGTAACGGATACCTGTATATTTGCTATTACCGATTATTAAGTAAGAATATTCTAAATCATCAGCTGTTACAGGATTACCATCGTGCCATTTTACATTATCTTTAATTTTAATTGTAATTGTTTTTTTATCTTCAGAAATTGTATAAGTTGCAGCACCGTCATTTGTAATTTCCCAGTTTTTATCTGTAGCTAATAATTGTTCATCAAAGAAATCCATAATCTCTGAATCTGGAGCAACTTCATACAATACCCTACTTAAAACACCAGCGAAAGGTGAATTTGAAACGAGTCCATAAGTTAATGATCCGTCTTTAATTTCTTTACCGTCATTTTTTACAGCAGCACTAAATTTATTTGTTTCTACTTTTTTTGTGTTTGCCTTTTTACTACCGCTATCAGCACCCCCACATGCAGATAGTAATAATGTTGAAGCAGCAAGTGTACTTAATACTTTGTACAGTTTTGGTTTGTTCATAACTTCTCCACCCCTTATCCTTTTCTTTGTCTCGCATCAGCCGCACGCTTTAACGCTTGACCAATAAAATTTATACACAGCATCAACACTAAAATCATGATTGATGCGGGTAACCAAATCCACCACTTTTCTTGTAATACATCTGGGTTAGTTGCGTAACTTACAAGTGTACCAAGACTTGGTGTGCTCTCTGGTAGACCGAAGCCTAAGTAAGTTAAACTAGATTCAATTCCGATGTTACCAGCAAGATTTAATGTGATATTTACGATAATAATAGAACTTAAATTAGGTAATATTTGCTGGAAGATTATTTTCCAATTTGGTGTTCCTAATGTTTTTGATGCAGATACGTAATCAAGTTCTTTCTCAGTCAATACTTTAGAGCGTATAAGCCTTGCTTTTCCGACCCATAAGAAAGCGGTCATTATGAGAATAAATGTCGTAATATTGAAAGTTGGAACGAGTGAGATAAACACGATAACAATCATTAAGAATGGTAAAATCATCATAAAGTCGATAAAACGCATAATGATGTTATCGACAACTCCTCCAAAATAGCCAGCAATTAGTCCCGTCGTAAGACCGATAAGGGTTGCTAAAAGAGTGATGGCTAAACCAACTGTAAAGGAGTTACGTGTACCAATAATTAATTGTCCGAAAATATCACGGCCTCCATAATCAGTTCCTAACCAATGTTCAGCAGAAGGAGGGTCATAAATAGCGAACAAATCGACTCGGACGATATCTTCTTGCTTCATAATAAATGAAGTTGCGTAAACGGCTATTAATATTAAAGCTAAAAAGAATAGAGAAAACATTGCTAGTTTATCTTTACGAAATTCTCGCCACATAATGGAGAAACCAGAGGGGCTCTTTTCGTAATGAATGACTTCAGTTTGTTTTTCAGGATTTGCTAACATAACGTTTCTTCACCTCCATTAATCAATACGAATACGTGGATCAACGATGCTTAGAATAATATCGGAAAGAAGAGTCCCGAGTAGCGTTGCGAATCCAGTAAATAATACAAGAGCAGTTACGACACTGAAATCACGTTGAGTGATAGATTGGAAAAATAGTTGTCCAATTCCTGGATAGCCGAAAATATTTTCTAGAATAATAGAGCCTCCAACTAAACCTGTAATTTCATATCCTAAAAATGCTGCAATTGGTAAAAATGAATTTCTTAAAATATGTCTGGAATATACTTTAGATTCTGGTACACCTTTTGCTTTTACTGTGCGTACAAAATCTTTATGTTTCGTATCGATAATTTCACTTCGTAAATATTGTACAGTTCCTACAGTCCCAATTAATGCCCCAGATAAAGCTGGTAAAATCATATGATTGAATTTACTTAAATAGTAATCAAATGATCCTGTTGCAACTTGTGGATCAACGCTACCACTCGTAGGGAAAATTGGATATAAAAAGCCGAATAAGAATAACATTACTAACCCGAAAATAAATAGTGGTGTACCGAATCCTAAAAAGTTATAGAGCGTAATGAGTCGATCAGCCCACGTATCATTCCAACGTCCACTTATAACTCCAAGTGGAATAGCAATTAAGTAAGTAAGAATAAGAATAAGAAGAGCTAACAGTATGGTATTGCCAAGACGTTCCCCGATAATATCTGTTACTTTTATTTTATGTGCGTAAGAAATACCGAAATCCCCTTGTACAGCATTTGAAATCCACCTTACATATTGAGTGGGAATAGGATCGTTTAAACCTAGTTTTTCACGTTGTTCTTCGAGCACTTTTGGATCGGCTTTTGGGTTTGCTAGTTCAGCGCCACTTAATGCATCACCTGGCATTGCCTTAGCCAGTGTAAAGACGAGTACGCTTAATATGAATAATTGCGGTACCATAACTAAAACCCGGCGTAATATAAATTTCCACATATTTTATCACTCCCTTAAGGTAATGCCACCCGGTGTGTTGGCGAGATTGGTTTTAAATCGTAAGCACGACCATTTTTATTGAAATAACTTTCGTATGATTTCTCATACTCAACGCTTACCTCACGACGCAATTTACGTTGTTGCTCGCGGTTTTCTGGACGAATATCAGGAATAGCTGATATTAGGCGCTTCGTATAGATGTGCTGTGGATTATTATAAATTTCAGCACTAGTTGCTTCTTCCACAATGCGTCCGCGATACATAACCCCGATACGGTCACACATATGGCGAACTACACCTAAATCATGACTAATAAATAGGTATGTTAGTCCGAGTTCAGATTGTAAATCTTGCAAGAAGTTTAAAACTTGAGCTTGTACCGACACGTCAAGCGCGGATACAGGTTCATCTGCGATAATAAGCTTCGGTTTTAGTGTAAGTGCGCGTGCAATACCAATCCGCTGTCTTTGTCCACCGGAAAATTCATGTGGGTATTTATACATAGACTCAGGATTTAATCCAACTTTATCAAGATAATCTTGAACAGCTCTACGCTCTTCATCAGGTGAGAGTTTCTCAAAATTTCGAAGTGGTTCAGCGATAATATCCATAACACGTTTCTTCGGGTTTAAGGATGAATAAGGATCTTGAAAAATCATCTGAATATCTTTTCGTTGTTCTCTTAGTTCTGAGCGACTTAATTTTGTTAAATCTCTATTATTAAAATGAATGCTACCGCCTGTCGCTTTTGTTAAGTGCATAATTGCTTTTCCAGTTGTTGATTTGCCGCTCCCAGATTCCCCAACGATTCCGTATGTTTCGCCAGGTTGTAGTTCGAAGCTTACGCCATCAACAGCACGAACGTAATCTAATGTACGGCCGAAAACACCACCTTTAATTGGAAAGTGTACTTTTAAATCTTCTACTTTAAGCAGTGCCATGAGTTACGTCATCTCCTTTCTTATGTTGGAAATTGAAATGTTTGTAGCAAGTGCAACGTACCCAATGGTCTTGTTTTACTTCATGTAAAACGGGATTTTCTTCATGTTGATCAGGTCTAATCCATGGAATCCGTGCTTGGAATCGACAACCTGTGCGAGGTAACTTAGCTAATGTCGGTACAACGCCTTGAATAACATGTAATTTTTCTTTTTCAGCAGATGCAGACGGGATTGAATTTAATAAGGAACGAGTATATGGATGAAGAGGGTTATTAAAAATCTCTTCGACTGTTCCTGTTTCTACAACTTGTCCTGCATACATAACGACGATACGATCAGCGGTTTCGGCCACGACGCTTAAATCGTGTGTAATTAAGATGATGCCCATTTTCGTTTGTTCTTGAATGGAACGTAATAAATCTAAAATTTGCGCTTGAATGGTTACGTCAAGTGCAGTTGTTGGCTCATCTGCAATAATGAGCCCTGGCTTACAAGCAATTGCAATTGCGATAACAATTCTTTGTCTCATTCCGCCAGATAATTCGTGTGGGTATTGTTTATATGTAAGTTCTGGTTTTGGAATACCAACTTGATGAAGTAGTTCTAAGGTGCGTTCTTTCTTTTCAACTTTTGAAAGGCTTGTGTGGTAGTCTAAGTTTTCTTCGATTTGTTTTCCAACTGTCATAAGAGGATCGAGTGCTGTAAGAGGTTCTTGGAAAATCATTCCGATATTTGAACCGCGTACTTTATTTATTTCGGCGGTTGACATGCTTAGTAAGTCCTTATCTCTATAGTAAAGCTGCCCTTGTAATTTTGTATTTGCTTCATTATGCAGTCGCATAATGGAAAGGGCAAGTGCACTTTTTCCGCATCCTGACTCACCAACGATAGCAACAATTTCATTTTCATGAACAGTTAAGGATACATTATCAACTGCTGCATGATACTGATCTTGTATACGAAAGGAAGTTTGCAAGTTTTCAATACGAAGAAGTGAATTCTTCATGGCTATCCCTCCATCTTTTCTGAAAAGACTAAATATTTTGTATGTTGTTATTTTAATATAAATTGACAATGTTTGACAAGGATAAGTTGAAAAAATATTCAAAAATCTTTTTATATAAAAGTGGAATGCAGTTGTATTAGGTGTTGAAGTAATTTGGAAGCGCTAACATATATATAAGAGGAAAATAAATCTTTTGTAAGAAAAAAGATTTATATGTAGAAAAAAGAGAGGCATTCTGGAAAGAATGGTCTCTCTTTTTTTGATAAGTATAATATTTGTACTTAAGCTTGCTTTTGTTTTGTTGACCCTGTATTTAAAGTAAGGGCAAGGAAGAACATTGCAAGTATGCAAGATGCAAGTAATAAGATGAACCCGCCATCCCATCCGAATGCATCTACGATAAAGCCCATAGCGGCACTAGCGAAAGCAGCTCCGCCTAAGTAACCGAAGAATCCAGTTAAGCCTGCTGCAGTTCCAGCAGCTTTCTTTGGTGCTAAGTCTAGAGCGTGTAGACCAATTAACATAACCGGTCCGTAAATTAAAAATCCAATTGCGACAAGTGCGATACTATCAACCATTGGATTACCAGGAGGGTTTAACCAGTAAACAAGAACTGCGATAAATACACCAACCATAAATAAAATACCAGCAGGTGCACGACGTCCTTTAAATAGTTTATCACTCATCCATCCGCAAAGAAGTGTACCTGGAATACCAGCCCATTCATATAGAGCGTAAGCAGTACGTGAGCTACTATGAGTAAAGCTTTTTTCTTCTACTAAATAAGTAGGAGCCCAGTCTACAACGCCGTAACGTACGAAATATACGAAAACGTTCGCAATAGCGATGTACCATAAAAACTTATTGTTTAGTACGTATTTAAATAAAATTTCTTTTGCCGAAAGTTCGCGTTCGCGATCTTTTATTTTCTCATCTGGTGGATATTCTCCAGTATGCTCTTCAATAGAAGGTAGTCCACAAGATTGAGGCGTATCTTTCATTGTAATTAATACATAAATACCAACTAAAATTGAAAGAATACCTGGGAAGTAAAAAATACTTTTCCAGTCATCTGCGAAGAAGTATAAGCCTAATGTTACAAGAGAAGGCATAAGCGCGCCGCCGACATTATGAGCGACGTTCCAAATAGACATTTTTGTACCACGTTCACTAATAGAGAACCAGTGAACCATCGTACGACCACATGGAGGCCACCCCATACCTTGTACCCATCCATTTAAAAACTGAAGTACAAACATAAGTATGATGCTCGTTGTAATGAAAGAAAATGAACCGAAAATAATATTAATGATACCTGATAAAAATAGCCCAGCTGCTAAAAAGTAGCGAGGATTACAACGGTCAGATACGATCCCCATCAGGAATTTACTTAATCCGTAAGCTATGGATACTGCTGAAAGGATAACCCCAAGTTCTCCTTTACTAAAGCCTTGTTCGATTAAGTATGGCATTGCTAGTGAAAAGTTTTTTCGAACAAAGTAGTAACCTGCATAACCGATGAAGATACCTAAGAATACTTGTAAACGTAATTTACGGTATTCGCTATCAACGCGATCAGCTGGTAAGCGTTCCGCGTGGGGCGCAGGTTTAAATAATTGTGTAAAAAACATAAAATGAAAATCCTCCCCTAATTAATTCGAAGCGTTTTAAGACAGAGAATATAAAAAGGCCATGAAATATAAAAAAGTTTCCTTTTTTATGATTCATAGCCGTGAACTCCGATTCTCCGTGACTGTCAATATTAACTTCGTCGAAAATTATACAACTTTGTGACAAAAATGTAAACGTTTTTATAGATAAAAGGTATTGACGGATTTTGTTCGTGGGATTAATATTTAAATACGTTAAATATTTTATTGTTTAAATAAGAGGTGGATAACATGCCAAATGATATGACGCATATCGATAAAATTCAAGCTCTTGCCTTTTCGATTGGAAAGAAAATGCAGACGGAGTTATTAGAACAAATGCAAGCAACAGGACTTACACCACCGCAGTTTTATATTTTAAAGATTTTAGATCATTATGGGGCTTCAAGAGCGACAACATTAGCAAAAAAGATGTATGTGAAGCCTAGCGCGATTACAGTGATGATTGATCGTCTAATCGATCAAGAACTTGTAGAACGTTATCACGACAAAGATGACCGTCGTGTTGTCATCATTGAGTTAACGGAAAAGGGGAAAACTAGGGTAGAAGAGGCAATGACTGCTCGTAACGAGCATATTGCAAAATACTTTTCACATTTAGAGTTGCAAGAAAGAGAAGATTTATTACGTCTCTTTGAGAAGTTAGAAACAATTATTTGCGGGACACAAGAGAAAAAAGAGAATAACTAAGAGGAATTGAGGAGATTACATGGAGCAACAAGACAATATAAATAGAAAGTTGTTGTTAATCGGTTTAGTAATCGCGATGCTATTTGCTGCGTTAGACGGAACAATTGTAGGTACAGCAATGCCGCGTATCGTCGGTGAACTAGGCGGTTTAAGCTTAATGACATGGTTAACAACAGCTTATATGTTAACATCAACGACAGTTGTACCAATTGCAGGTAAATTAGCGGATTTACTTGGTCGTCGTAACGTATATATAACAGGGCTAGTTATTTTCATGATTGGCTCAGCGTTATGTGGTATGGCAAATGGTATGACAGAATTAATTATTTTCCGTGGTATTCAAGGTCTTGGTGGCGGTATTATGATGCCAATGGCTATGATTATTATTGGAGATATGTTCACGGGAAAAGAACGTGCGAAATGGCAAGGTATTTTTGGTGCGTTATACGGTCTTGCTTCTGTAATTGGACCGCAAGTTGGTGGTTGGATTGTAGATGCAGTGAACTGGAGATGGGTATTCTACATTAACTTACCGGTTGGTATTTTAGCAACAATCTTTATTGCAATGGGATTAAAATCACATAAACAAACAGGACCAATTAAAATTGATATCGCTGGAATCTTTACGATGATTCTAGGTGTTGTAAGTTTATTGCTTGCGCTAACGTTTGGTGGAAAAGATTATGCATGGGATTCTTGGCAAATTATCGGTTTATTCGCACTAGCTGTAATTGGTATCGTTAGCTTTGTTATTGTTGAAACGAAAGCTGAAGAGCCGATTTTACCAATGCATTTCTTTAAAAATCGCACATTTACAATACTGAATGCGATTGGATTCTTTATGAGTATTGGAATGTTCGGCGCGATTATGTTCGTACCATTCTTCATGCAAGGTATTGTAGGAGTAAGTGCTGCTGAATCAGGAACAATTATGACTCCAATGATGATTACAATGATTGTAATGAGTATTATCGGTGGGCAACTTGTATTAAAAGTTGGTGTAAAACCACAAATTATCGCAGGTATGCTTATTATGGCCGGTGGTTTCTGGTTATTAACAACGATGGATATGCACACAACGAAGCTTACAGCTACTTCTTATATGATGGTTATCGGTTTAGGAATGGGTCTTGTAATGCCGACATTAACATTAGCGTTACAAGAAAGCTTCCCGAAAAAAGACCTTGGTGTCGTAACGTCATCAAGTCAGTTCTTCCGTCAAATTGGTGGAACATTTGGTATTACAATTTTAGGATCAATTATGAATAACACTTCAGGTACAACGTTAACAAATAAATTAGTACCTGTATTAGATACATTCCCGAAAGAAGCGGGACAAATGGTAACGAAATTTAAAGATATGATTCACACAGATCCACAAGGTTTATATTCGATGCTATTTAGCCCAGAGGCATTAAAACAAATGCCAGAAGCGTTTGCTAACAGCATTGTACCTATTTTGAAAAACTCTTTAGTAGACTCGCTTCATACTGTATTCTTAACAGGATTAGTATTTATCGTAGTAGGTGCCATCTTTACGATTTTCTTACAAAAAATTAAACTATCAGATCGTAAAAAAGATGCTGAAGAGCCTGCTGTAGAAGAAAAAGAAAAAACTGTATCATACTCGTAATGAAGAAGCATCGCCTTATGGCGGTGCTTTTTTGAGTATAACCTTAAAAGCTTTTTAGTGAGAAATGATTGACGTATTTTTAGAAATACGTTATATTATTTTCTGTAAACGGTTACATGAAATGAGGAGAAAAGAGAATGAGTACGATTAAAGACGTTGCGAAATTAGCGGGAGTATCTGTTGCGACCGTTTCCAGAGTTCTAAATAAAAATGGATATGTTCACGAAGATACATTAAAAAAGGTAGAGCGTGCAATTGAGATGTTAGATTATAAGCCTAGTACAGTAGCGCGTTCACTGTATAATAAAAAGTCTCGTTTAATTGGCTTAGTTGTTCCAAATATCGTGAATCCGTTCTTTCCAGAAGTTGCACGTGCCGTAGAAGATGTAGCACATAAACAAGATTACACAGTTGTTCTTTGTAACTCTGATGAAAGTTTAGAAAAAGAGAAACAATACATTGATGTACTTAGACAAAATAATGTAGATGGATTTATTGTAGCAACGAATCCACAAAATAGTGTTAATTACATGAATTTATCTGTTCCGGTTGTTGCGATTGACCGTATGTTTAATGAGCGTATTCCTACTGTATATGCAGATAACTATGCAGGAAGTCAGGCTGCGACAAAGTTGTTACTAGATAAAGGATGTAAACATATTGCACATATTCGCGGTCCACGTGATGTGAGTACTGCAAATGAACGTTTTGAAGGTTTTGTAGACGTTATTACGCAAAATAATCTTTCGTATATGATTGCGGAGAGTACGTTTGATCCAGCAAATAGTGAGCGTGTAGCGATGGAATTATTAGAAGGATACCCGCATATTGATGGTATTGTTGCTGGGAATGATTTAATTGCGATTGGTATTGTAAAGGCTGCACTTCAAAAGGGGATTGCCATTCCAGATGATTTACAAATTATCGGATTTGATGGAATTTCTTTAACAGAAATGATGTATCCATCTATTACAACAGTTGCACAACCGATATATGAGATGGGAAAAATTGCAACAGAGTTGTTGTTAGAGCAAATGGAAGGAAATGCATTAGAAGAGAAACACTATCGTCTACCGATTAAAATTATTGAACGAAATACAACGAAGTAAGGAGATGAAACAGATGCCAAATATTGCAGTAGTAGGTAGCATTTCAATGGACTTAGTGGCTGTTTCAAAAAAACGGCCGAAAGCAGGAGAAACAGTAATTGGTGAAGCGTTTCATACAATCCCTGGAGGGAAAGGGGCGAACCAAGCGGTTGCTGCAGCTAGATTAGGAGCAAATGTAGCAATGGTTGGAGCGGTAGGAAATGATGATTACGGAACGGTAGTTAGAAAAAATTTAGAGAACGAACGTATTTTTATCGACTATGTGGTACCGGTTACAGATGGAACGACAGGAATTGCTCATATCGTTTTAGCAGAAGAAGATAACAGTATTGTTGTCGTACAAGGAGCAAATGCTCTTGTAAATAAGTCAGTTGTAGATCGCTCAAAAGACCTTCTTATAAAAGCAGATATGGTTGTTCTGCAACTAGAAATTCCACTTGAAACAGTAAAATATGTATTGGCTATTTGTGAGGAGCATAATATTCCAGTTATGTTAAATCCAGCGCCAGCACAAGTGTTATCAGAAGATATTTTAGAAAAGGCAACTTATATTACGCCAAATGAACATGAGTGCCGCATCGTATTAGATGATTTTACATCACCAATTGAAGATTTATTGGCGAAGTATCCAAATAAATTATTGATGACAGAAGGTTCTAACGGTGTTCGTTTCCATAATGGCACGGAGATTGTACATGTTCCTAGCATTGCTGTTGATGTAGTGGATACAACTGGAGCTGGTGATACATTTAATGGTGCGTTAGCAGTTGCACTTTCTGAAGGAGAGACACTTCAAAAAGCAATTCGTTTTGCGAATATTGCCGGTGGTCTTTCTGTGACGAAACTTGGAGCACAGGGCGGTATGCCAACGAGAGATCGAGTACGTGAAGTGCAGGTGATTGTTGGATGAAAAAGCATGGTGTATTAAATAGTGAAATTGCGGCAGTCCTTGCTTCACTTGGGCATACAGATACAATTGTAATTGCTGATTGCGGGTTACCGATTCCTGACGGGGTAAAACGAATTGATTTAGCTGTTGAGATTGGAAAACCGAGTTTTTTAGAGGTGTTACAAGTTGTAGCTGATGATATGGCAATTGAAAAAGTGACGTTAGCAGAAGAAGTCATTATAAATAATGCGGAAGTGAATAAAGAGATTGAGCTGAAATTAATAGAGCCAGCATTTGAGTATGTTTCTCATGAACAATTTAAAGAGCATACAAAGAAAGCAAAGGCAATTATTCGTACAGGCGAGGCTACGCCTTATGCAAATGTAATTTTACATGCAGGCGTGATTTTTTAATAAAGGGAAGTGATGAGAATGCATATTGAAATGAAAAACATTTCAAAAGCGTTCAATGGCAATCCTGTTTTGAAGAATGCACAGTTTATGATTGAAACAGGAGAAGTCCATGCATTGATGGGGGAAAATGGAGCGGGTAAATCAACGCTCATGAAGATTTTAACAGGTGTATACAAAAGAGATGGTGGAACAATCACGATTGATGGGCAAGAACGTACGTTTAAAAATGCGAAAGAAGCTGAAGAGTACGGCATCGCATTTATACATCAAGAACTAAACATATTGCCGAATTTAACAGTAGCTGAAAATATGTTTCTCGGTAAAGAGTTAATGTATGGGAAAACAGGTATTTTACGCACTCGACAAATGAACGCGATTGCGCAGCAGCAACTAGCAGAGCTAGGATTGCATGTAAGAGGTGCTATGTTAGCAGAGGAACTATCGGTTGGACAACAGCAAATTATCGAAATTGCGAAAGCGTTAATGACAAACGCGAGCGTTATTATTATGGATGAACCTACTGCGGCACTGACGGATCGTGAAATCGAAACGCTCTTTACAGTAATCAATAAGTTACGTAAAGAAGGTGTTTCATTCGTGTACATTTCGCATCGTATGGAAGAGATTTTCTCAATATGTGATGCCATTACGATTTTGCGTGATGGAGAATACGTCGGAAAGAGATTAATTCCAGAAACATCATTTGATGAAGTAGTGAGTATGATGGTGGGGCGCAGCATTGGTGAACGTTACCCAGAGCGAAATAGTCAAATTGGTGATGTCATTTTTGAAATGCGTAACGGAACGAAGAAAGGGAAATTTGAAAATGTTTCGTTTCAAGTGAGGAAAGGTGAAATCCTTGGTGTAGCTGGTTTGATGGGGGCTGGTCGCACTGATATTATGAAAGCGATATTTGGTTATGAACCTTTAGATTCTGGACAAATTTTTATAAATGGACAAGAAGTAAAGATTGATAGTCCGATAGATGCAATTAGACAAAGAATTGCTTTCATTACAGAAGATAGAAAGTCTGAAGGATTAGTGTTAGATTTTTCAATTCGAGAAAATTTAGCTTTACCGAATTTAGAAAGTCTTTCAAAGGGAAGTGTTCTAAGCAACGAGCTAGAACAGCAGTTTACAGAAGATATGATGAAGCTTCTTAATGTGAAAGCATCTAGCGGGGAGCAGGCAGTGAAATCTCTTTCTGGTGGAAATCAGCAAAAGATTGTAATCGCAAAATGGCTAGGCATTCATCCGCAATTACTCATTTTAGATGAGCCAACAAGAGGTGTAGATGTTGGAGCGAAAAAAGAAATTTACTCTATCATGAATAAGCTTACAGAGCAAGGCGATGCCGTTATTATGGTATCATCTGAGCTTCCGGAAGTTTTAGGGATGAGTGATCGAGTTCTTGTTATTCATGAAGGAAAAGTCGGCGGCATTTTAGGGAAAGATGAGGCATCACAAGAGTCTATTATGGCACTAGCTACAGGGGGAGAGTAAGGATGGCTAAGAAGGGGAATGTATTACAACAACTCGGTTCTTTAATCGGTTTAGTATTAATTATCGTCGTAATTACAGTTTTAAATCCAGCGTTCATTGAAATTCCAAATTTATTTAATATACTGCGTCAAGTATCGATTAATGCGCTTATTGCATTCGGAATGACCTTCGTAATTTTAACAGGGGGTATTGACTTATCGGTAGGTTCTATTTTAGCATTATCAAGTGCACTTGTTGCTGGAATGATGGCAAGTGGCATGGATCCGTTCCTTGCAATGGCAGTTGGACTATTAGCAGGTCTTGTAATGGGAATTGTAAACGGTATCATCATTGCGAAAGGAAAAGTAGCTCCATTTATTGCAACTTTAGCAACAATGACTATTTTTCGTGGGTTGACGCTTGTTTATATGGACGGACGTCCGATCACTGGTCTTGGTGATCATTTAATGTTCCAAATGTTTGGCCGCGGTTATTTTCTTGGTATTCCGGTACCAGCTGTTACAATGATGATCGCTTTCGCAGTACTGTACTTCATTTTGAAGAAAACGACATTTGGCCGTCGTACATTTGCAATTGGTGGAAATGAAGAAGCAGCAGCACTATCAGGTATTAATGTTACGAGAATTAAAGTAATGATTTACGGTCTTTCCGGAATTTTGGCAGCGCTTGCAGGTATTGTCTTAACATCACGACTAGATTCTGCACAGCCGACTGCAGGTACTTCTTACGAATTAGATGCAATTGCAGCAGTTGTATTAGGTGGAACAAGTCTTTCTGGGGGAAGAGGATGGATTGTTGGTACATTCATCGGTGTACTAATTATCGGTGTACTAAATAACGGTTTAAATTTATTAGGTGTATCTTCTTTCTTCCAACAAGTTGTAAAAGGACTTGTAATCTTACTAGCTGTATTAATTGATCGTCGAAAAGAAGCTTAATGGAGGGACAGTTCATGAAGAAATGGTTACTTATACTCGTTGCATGTATTATGGTCATTACTGCTGGTTGTTCAATGGAACCACCAGAATGGGCAAAGGATTCTAGCGATAAAGGTCGAAATAAAACTATTAAAGTTGGATTCTCTGTTTCAACTTTAAATAATCCCTTCTTTGTAACTTTGAAAAAGGGTGCAGAAAAGAAAGCGAAAGATAGCGGCATCGAATTGATTGCTGTTGATGCGCAAAATGATGCAGCGAAGCAAACGAACGATGTTGAAGATTTAATTCAAAAGGGTGTCGATGTAGTTGTTATTAATCCGACCGATTCAGATGCTGTTGCTTCAGCGGTAAGTGCGGCAAATGCAGCAAATGTTCCTGTTATTACAGTAGACCGCGTTGCGAATTCAGGTAAGGTTGTTTCTCACATTGCATCTAATAATATCGAAGGTGGTCAAATGGCTAGTGATTACATTCGTGAATTAGTCGGCGAAGGAGCAAACGTTGCTGAGTTAGAAGGAATCCCTGGATCGTCTGCTGCTCGTGAACGTGGGAAAGGATTCCATAACGTAGCTGATAAGTCTTTAAAAGTAGTTGCCAAACAAGCGGCTGATTTTGATAGAGCGAAAGGATTATCTGTTATGGAAAACATTTTGCAAGCAAATGGTGATATTAAAGCCGTGTTTGCGCATAACGACGAGATGGCATTAGGTGCACTTGAAGCATTGAAGTCTGCTGGAAAAACAGATGTAGTAGTTGTTGGATTTGATGCAACAGAAGATGCTGTGAAAGCGGTTAATGATGGGCGTATGGCTGCAACAGTCGCTCAAAAACCGGAATTAATCGGAGAGAAGGCGATGCAAACAGCAAAAGAGATAACACAAGGTAAAAAAGTGGACAAATCTATTCCGATTGAATTAGAGCTTATTAAGAAAAATAAATAAATATAAAATGAAAATTAGGAAGGAAGAATAACAAATGAAATTTTTTATTGATACAGCAAACATTAACGAAATTAAAGAGGCAAATGCATTAGGCGTAGTAGCTGGAGTAACGACAAACCCATCACTTGTAGCAAAAGAAGGCGTAGATTTCCATGAGCGTATTCGTGAAATTTGCAGCTTTATAGAAGGACCTGTAAGTGCAGAAGTAATTAGCTTAGAAGCTGATAAAATGATTGAAGAAGGAAAAGAATTAGCGAAGATTGCTCCAAACGTTGTTGTAAAAGTTCCAATGACAACAGAAGGTTTAAAAGCAGTAAAAGCATTCTCAGATTTAGGAATTCGTACAAACGTTACATTAGTATTCTCAGCAGTTCAAGCATTACTTGCAGCTCGCGCTGGTGCAACATATGTTTCACCATTCTTAGGTCGTTTAGATGATATCGGTCATAACGGTATGGATTTAATTCGTCAAATCGCAGAAATCTTTGCAATTCATGGCATCGAAACAGAAATCATTGCAGCATCTGTACGTCACAGCGTTCACGTAACTGATGCAGCATTAAACGGTGCACATATTGCAACAATCCCAGCAAACGTAATTGCTTCATTAGTGAAGCACCCATTAACAGATCAAGGAATTGAGAAATTCTTAGCTGATTGGGAAAAAACACAAGAGAGATAATAGAAAATCAAGAATCCTAGTTTAATTGACTAGGATTCTTTTTTATTTAAAAGAATTTTCATGCAATTTTGCATATTGTCTTTTAAATTTGTTATATAAGATATTTAATATATATCACATAACTCTTTATTTTTCATATTTCGATATAAAGTGAAACGTTAATCAGTGGGGGCTTTGTTCATCAGCACACTGATTATTAGTTGAACCAAGGGATAAACAGATAGAGGGTCTGACCAGAAAACTGGAGGGCATGATTCTATAACAGAAAGTTTAATGTTTATAGAATTATGTCTTTTTATATAGGGAGGGTAGTAAACAGAGATTTCGACAAAAATGCACCGATTTATCTGAATTTTAAGTTTTATAAAAGGAGAGAAATAGAATGAGAAGAAAAGCGCCATTTAAAGTGTTATCGTCATTAGCAATTGCGGCAATTATCGGATGCACATCTGTAATGAGTGCGCCGTTAGCATATGCAGAAACGCCAGCAAAAGAGAAAGAGAATGTGTCTACAACGCCAATTGATTACAATTTAATTCAAGAAGATCGTTTAGCGGAAGCTTTGAAAGAAAGAGGAACAATTAATCCAGCATCTTCTAAAGAAGAGACGAAAAAGGCTGTCGAGCAATATATTGAAAAGAAACAAGGAGATCAGGCGAACAAAGAAATTCTTCCAGATGCTCACTTACAAGAAACGTCTGATTTCACAAAAAAAGTAAAAGAGAAAAAGATGGAAGAAAAGGAAAATGTAAAAAAGACTGAAAAAAATATTAATCTTGAGCAAAAGCCAGAACCAAATAAAAAGCAATTAAATGGGCAAGTTCCAACTTCAAAAGCAAAGCAAGCTCCATATAAAGGATCTGTTCGATCGGATAAAGTATTAGTGCTACTCGTTGAATTTAGTGATTATAAACATAATAATATTGATCAAACACCAGGTTATATGTATTCGAAAGACTTTAGTAGAGAACATTATCAAAAGATGTTGTTCGGTAAGGAGCCGTATACATTATTTGATGGTTCAAAAGTAAAAACGTTTAAACAATACTATGAAGAGCAGTCTGGTGGTAGTTATACGACAGACGGATATGTAACGGAGTGGCTAACAGTTCCAGGAAAAGCATCTGATTATGGAGCTGATGGTAGCAGTGGTCACGATAATAAAGGTCCGAAAGGTGCACGTGATTTAGTGAAAGAAGCTTTGCATGCAGCTGCTGAGAAAGGACTAGATTTATCTCAGTTTGATCAGTTTGATAGATATGATACAAACGGGGATGGGAATCAAAACGAACCTGACGGTGTAATTGATCATTTAATGGTAATCCATGCTGGTGTTGGTCAAGAAGCAGGTGGTGGTAAATTAGGTGATGATGCGATCTGGTCACATCGTTCAAAATTAGCAGTAGATCCAGTAGCGATTGAAGGTACAAAATCAAAGGTAGGTTACTTTGGTGGTAAAGTAGCAGCACATGATTACACAATTGAACCAGAAGATGGAGCTGTAGGTGTGTTTGCACATGAATTTGGACATGATCTTGGATTACCAGATGAATATGACACGAAATATACTGGAAATGGTTCACCAGTCGAAGCTTGGTCATTAATGAGTGGAGGTAGTTGGACAGGGAAAATCGCAGGAACAGAACCGACTAGTTTTTCACCACAAAATAAAGACTTCTTACAAAAGAATATGGGTGGCAACTGGGCAAAAATATTAGAAGTAGATTACGATAAAATTAAGAGTGGTGTGGGAGTTCCTACCTATATTGATCAAAGTGTTACGAAATCAAATCGTCCAGGCGTTGTACGTGTTAACTTACCAGGTAAAAGTGTTGAAACGATTAAACCGGAGTTTGGAAAGCGTGCATATTATAGTACAAGAGGCGATGATATGCATACAACGTTAGAGACACCATTCTTTGATTTAACAAAAGGAACAAATGCAAAATTCGATTATAAAGCAAATTATGAGTTAGAAGCAGAGTGCGATTTCGTCGAAGTACATGCAGTAACAGAAGATGGAACGAAAACATTAATTGATAGACTTGGAGAAAAAGTAGTCCAAGGAGATAAAGATACAACAGATGGGAAATGGATTGATAAATCATATGATTTAAGTCAATTTAAAGGAAAAAAAGTGAAACTACAATTAGACTATATTACAGATCCGGCTGTAACATATAAAGGTTTTGCGATGGACAATGTAAATGTAACTGTTGATGGACAAGTTGTATTTTCTGATGATGCAGAAGGACAGTCTAAAATGAATTTAAATGGTTTTGTTGTTTCTGATGGGACAGAGAAGAAAGCTCATTATTACTACTTAGAGTGGAGAAACTATGCGGGATCAGATAATGGTTTAAAAGCAGGAAAAGGTCCAGTGTATAATACAGGTCTTGTCGTTTGGTATGCAGATGATAGTTTCAAAGATAACTGGGTTGGGGTGCATCCAGGTGAAGGATTCCTTGGTGTTGTAGATTCTCATCCAGAAGCGCTAGTTGGTAATTTAAACGGAAAACCAGCATACGGTAATACGGGCATGCAAATTGCAGATGCTGCATTTTCATTTGATAAAACACCAGCATGGAGTGTAAATTCATTAACACGTGGTCAGTTTAACTATTCTGGATTACAAGGTGTTACAACTTTTGATGATTCAAAAGTATATAGTAACAAGCAAATTGCAGATGCAGGAAGGAAAGTTCCAAACCTTGGACTTAAATTCCAAGTTGTTGGACAGGCAGAAGATAAATCGGCAGGCGCTGTTTGGATTAAACGTTAATAACATAAAAGCACATTCTTCATATGAAGAGTGTGCTTTTTAATTTGTACAGTAAGTTATTATTTTAGTTTATGTAATACAAGTGTTTATTCATGTGTAGTGTATCAAATTATGTGGGGAAAGGAAATATTTCCGAGGAAATTGTCGAAGTATCGTTGGTATTGATACACTTTTTTTGTAAAAGAAGAAATGTAGTATTGTCTTTACAGTTTAATTTATTTACATTGTTACTTGGCTATACACAAAAGTAATATATTCGGCAATAAAAGAGCGCTATTGGATGAAGTGACCCCTAAAAGTTAGACACGGTTATTTCATTAGGCAGCTTGATAAAAGTGAGTCCGGTATTGTACTGGGCTCATTTTTAATTTTGCCTTAATCCGTTTCGTATTATAATAATCTATATATTTTTCTAATTCTATTTTAAAGTGCTCTACATTTTCAAATTCTTTTATGTAGAGGAACTCCGACTTCATAATCCCAAAGAAATTTTCTATTACTGCGTTGTCGTAACAGTTGCCTTTTCGAGACATACTCTGGACGATAGCTCTTGATTCAAGTGTCCGGACGTACTGTCTCATTTGATAATGCCATCCTTGATCCGAATGCATCAGTAGCTGGTGGGTTTCAGGTAAACGTTCCAATGCTTTCTCTAACATGCCTGAAACAAGCGAATACGTCGGTCTAGAACCAATTGTATAGGTAATAATTTCACCATTATACAAATCTAATACAGGTGATACATACAGTTTTTCTCCAAACAATTTAAACTCTGTGATGTCTGTTACCCACTTTTGATTCGGTGCATCTGTATGAAAATTACGCTCTAAAATATTAGGTGCAATTCTACCGACTTTTCCTTTATAGGATTTATATTTCTTCATACGCACAACACACTTTAACCCAAGCTCTTTCATAATGCGCTGAACCTTCTTGTGGTTCACTTTCTGGCCACGATTCGTTAATTCATCACGAATGCGACGGTAACCATAACGA
>NZ_JBMOWC010000012.1:0-144915 GCF_049310765.1 Bacillus sp. PSXD-155
TGCAAATATATTATTTGGGTCAATACCAAGTCTTTCTGATAATTGATATAACAATATACTAGATGGATAAATCATACCTTTTTCTATTTTGCTAATTTGACTTTGCGAACATATTCCATGACATAATTCGGATTGTGATATATTTTTTTTAATTCTAAGCTCTTTAATGGTAATACCCAAATCGTAAAATTCCATTTTCCCACCTACTATTTAGTACTATATTAGTATAAGAGTATTCTCTAACTTTTAATGTAATGTAAAATTAATATAGTTGCAATTATTGTTTGTTTCAAAGGTCTTTCTCTATCCGTATTGACACAAAAACAGGCTAGGAAGAAGACTTTCTCCCTAACCTGGCCCCACCGAACAAACTTACAAATCCAATAAGAAGACATGAATATAGAGTGCGTAACTTCTCATCTCATCTACGTTTCCTTTTAACTGCAATTAAAAACGCAATAAATAATACATTCACACCAACGATTAAGGAGATAAATAACCAATTCACACCTGTTTCTCCGTTAACTTTATACACGTTTGATTCTTCACGCTTTAAAACGAGATAAAATTCCCCATTTTCCTCTCTTATAATTTCATCCTCTAACAATCCTCTTAACTCTTGTTTTTCACCAATCGTACTTGCAGGTAAGGAGACTTTTTGTGTTTCTTTCGTATTATTAATTGCTACTAAAGTTACTTCATTTTTATATTTTCGTTTTAGTATGCTCATCCCGCTCTTATCATACAGTAGCTCAAACGTACCGCGTCGTAAAGACGGTCTAGCCTGTCTAAGTTCACCTAGTTTTGTTATGTGCTGCATAAATTTTTCGTCTGACTTAAAATCCATTAATCGTCTATTATCAGGTACACTTCCTCCATCTAATGCAATTTCAGTTCCGTAATAAAAATTCGGAATTCCAGGTGATGTTAACAAATATGTAAGCGCCAGTTTTAAACGTGATGGCGGATAATACATATTTTCTTTTGCAATACGCGCATATCTTTTTGTTTCTTGATCATCTAAAAACGTAACAAATTCCCCTTCTTTTTTACTCACATCGTATAACGATTTCACCGATACATCCGCTTTGGAAAACGATTCTACTATTTTTTCGTTGTATTCACTATCCTCCTTTGTCATAATACGAAAATCTTTCTTTATCACTTGCATATCTTTTTGCGCGTTATCCCAAAAGGAACGCGGCTTTTTTTCACTATGTATAACATAACTTCCATCTAAATCAACTTCTTTTATCCACCATTTCATTGCATCAATTACCTGTTGTTCGTTTTCTCCAAGCGGAAATTGAAATACAACTTTCATTCCTTTTGCATGAGCTTCTCTTACAAGTTCTTTCACATCATTGTCTGCCCCGAAATGTTCATTTACCTTTTTAAAATTTCGCACGTCTACTCCATCGTACTTTCCACTTTCAAAAAGCGGCGAAAGCATAACGGTAGTAAAACCCATTTCTTTTATGTAATCCAACCTTTTTATAATTCCTCTTATATCCCCACCTTGATACCCTTCTAAATTACCAACTTCTAACTGTTTGTCATTTTTCGGTTCTCCATTATTGAAGCGATCAATCATAATGGAATAGATAACTTCGTCTCGCCACTCTCTTTTTTCGTCTGCAAAAGTATGTATTGGTACAAACAAAACAACAGCTAAGCAAAAACAAATTAATAGTTTCCTAGTCCGTATTTTTCCCACACGCATCCCCCAAGTTTTTTAATTGTAAGAATATTATACCAATTTTCTGAATGAAACGCATATGTCGATTTCAACCCTCACAAAATAATACATGTTAGGTTTTCTAACATCATGTATATATTTTTCTGAATTTTTAGTTGATTTTTAGTTCAATTTCGAATATGATATGAAACATAACAAAATGATGTTATTTTTTCTAACATTACAGGAGGGAAAATCATGAATATGGGAGATACGGTTTTTATGTTTGTGACGACAGTAATGGTCATGTTGATGACACCAGGATTGGCACTTTTTTATGGAGGTATGGTTCGCAGCAAAAATGTACTCAGTACAACGATGCATAGTTATAGCGCAATGGCTATCGTTTCGATTCAGTGGATTGTTATCGGCTATTCTTTATCATTCGGACCAGATTGGCACGGGATTATCGGTACACTTGATTGGTTCGGTCTAAACGGAGTTACCTACGCACCAAATCCAGACTACTCATCTACTATTCCTCACAATTTATTCATGATGTTTCAACTCATGTTCGCCATTTTAACTCCAGCTTTAATTTCAGGTGCATTCGCTGAAAGAATGCGATTTTCTGCCTTTCTTATTTTTATCCTTCTATGGACAACGATCGTTTACAATCCTGTCGCTCATTGGGTATGGGGCGTCGGCGGGTGGCTAAGGGAACTTGGGGCACTAGACTTCGCTGGCGGAAACGTCGTTCACATCACTTCCGGAGTTGCTGGTCTTGTATTAGCTATTTTCCTTGGAAAACGAAAAAACATAAATGGTTCTTCTCCTCACCATTTGCCATTTACAATGTTAGGCGCAGGCTTATTATGGTTTGGCTGGTTCGGTTTTAACGTCGGCAGCGCATTATCCTTAAACGACGTAGCTTTAACTGCATTTATTAATACAAATATAGCCGCTGCTGCCTCCGCTCTAACTTGGATGCTTTCTGAATGGTTCTTCCAATCAAAACCGACTGCGATGGGAGCTGCTTGCGGAGTTGTTTCTGGTCTAGTCGCTATTACACCAGCTTGCGGGTTCGTTACACCTTTCTCCGCTCTTCTTATCGGAGCAATTGGTGGTATATTATGCTTTGGCGCCGTTTTCTTCTTAAAAACAAAATTCGGGTATGACGATACACTTGATGCCTTTGGATGCCACGGCATCGGAGGAACTTGGGGCGGTATTGCAACAGGACTATTTGCAACCACTACCATAAACGGAGATGGTGCAAACGGATTATTTTACGGAAATGCCACTTTACTGTTTAAACAACTGGTAGCAATTGGAGCAACATATGCATTCACAATAATAATGACTTATGCCATTATTAAAGTTATTAACTTCTTCCTCCCTGTTCGGGTAGATGAGCACGAGGAACATATGGGACTTGATATTTCGATGCATGGTGAGAAAGCTTATGAACATGCAGAGCGAGCAAACTAAAAAAGAGATGCAATCTATTAGTAATAGATTGCATCTCTTTTTTGCGCACCGGGCAACATACCCCACCTAGTATAACTGGAAATATATTAACGGTTTTTTGGATATATCAATGATTTTTCAAATATATCGATTGTTTCTTTCAATATATCAACGTTTCGACACAAGATATCGATTTACCAACAAATTCCGACATAACGAAACTGAAGAATACCCGCGTGTAACTTTACACATAAAAAAGACGACCGTTTCATAACAGTCGTCTTTTCCTATTTATTTCGGAGCATTTCCTACATATTGCGTAATATCAACATTTAATGCCTGCGCTAAACGCATACCGTATTCTTGATCTGCACGGAAGAAGTTACAAACAGCTAATAATTTTGTGCGTTCATTTACGTCTTTTAGATCATTTGTTAAGTTTGCAATTAAGTTATCTTGCTCTTCTTTAGAGAATGAACGGTAACGCTCGCCTGCTTGTTTGAAGTCATTTGGTTTCTCGATTTTTTCACGAGATACATAGCCTTCTACTTTCATAGTTGAATCGCGGTAAGCTTTGTCTTCAACCGGATTCTCTGCATGACGGCTCGGTTCGTAGTTGATTGTAGATGGGTTTTGATTTACTTGCATCGCACCATCACGTTGTTGATTATGAACAGCTGCGTATGGGCAGTTTACAGGAATTTGTAAGTAATTTGCACCAAGACGATAACGCTGTGTATCTGGGTAAGAGAATAAACGACCTTGTAATAATTTATCTTCCGATGGCTCAATACCATTTACAGTTGCACTTGGAGAGAACGCTACTTGTTCTACTTCTGCAAAGAAATTTTTCGGATTACGATTTAACGTCATCGTCCCTACTTCCATTAATGGGAAGCGATCTTCTGGCCATACTTTCGTTGGATCTAATGGATCAAAGTCTAAAGAGTCCATTTCATCTAATTGCATAACTTGTACGTGTAAATCCCATTTCGGGTGATTTCCTTTTTCGATTGCGTCGAACAAGTCACGAGTTGCATGATTGAAGTCTTTCCCTTGTACTTCTTGCACTTCTTTCGCATTTAAGTTACGTACACCTTGCTGTGGTTTCCAGTGGTATTTAATATAAACAATTTTACCTTCTTCATTAATCCATTTAAATGAATGGACGCCGAAACCTTCCATTTCACGATAACTTGCTGGTGTACCGTAATCAGAAAATACCCATGTCATCATGTGTGTAGATTCTGGAGTTAACGTCATGAAATCCCAGTAACGATCTGGCGTTTGAATATTCGTATCAGGTGCTGGTTTTAAAGAATGTACCATATCAGGGAATTTAATTGCATCACGAATGAAGAAAACCGGTAAATGATTACCTACGATATCGTAGTTTCCTTCTTCTGTATAAAATTTAACAGCGAACCCACGTGGGTCACGTGCTGTTTCAGGAGAACCTTGACCATGAATAACCGTTGAAAAACGAACAAATACAGGCGTTTCAGTTCCTTCATTTTGTAAAAATGCCGCTTTCGTATATTGCTTCATACTATTTTTCGTTACGAATACACCGTGAGCACCTGCACCACGCGCATGCACAACACGCTCCGGAATACGTTCACGATCAAAGTGCGCAAGTTTTTCTACTAAATGATAGTCTTCTAATAATACTGGTCCACGACGACCAGCTGTACGAGAATTTTGGTTATCTCCAACTGGAGCACCTTGGTTTGTTGTTAAGCGATTATTTGGATTCATCTAGGGGGATCCTCCTCTTTCTTTCGTAGTAATTATTATTTATTTAAAATCATTATAAAATAATTATTATTCAAAACTAAACCTTTGTCAACTATTTCCTTCACTTTTTTTGAAACAATTTCAGCCAAACAGTCGATAAATGCAGATTGTGCATTCGGCATACTTGGTCTAAAATATTTGGCATTTAATTCATCAGTTACAACTTTACATTCATAATCGTTGTCATATAAAACTTCTAAATGCTCCGCTACAAAACCAACTGGGCAATATATGAAAGATTCGTACCCATGCTCTGCATATAAATCTTTCGTTAAATCTTGCACATCTGGACCAATCCATGGATCAGGAGTATTCCCAGCACTTTGCCAACCGATTGTATAGTTTTGAATATTTGCAGCTTCTGCAATTAAATCTGCCGTATGCTTTAGTTGTTCTACATATGGGTCTCCTGCTGCAATAATCTTTTCTGGCAAACTATGCGCTGAGAAAATTACGACTGCTTTCTCTTTATCATCAATTTCTGTAAACGTTTCTTTTATTTGGTCTGCCCAATACGAAATAAATTTCGGTTCATCATACCATTGTTCAATTGGTTCAATAACAGGACCACCGATTTCTTTTGAAAGACGAATAGCACGATCATTATACGCTTTAATGCTAAATGTAGAATAGTGCGGTGCTAATACGATACTAATCGCCTGCTCAATTCCATCTCGCTTCATTTCCTCTACAGCATCTTCTATAAATGGCGCAGTATGTTTTAAACCTAAGTAACAAGTAAATTCATACTCTGTAAATATGTTATTCATTGAATCTGTTAATTTATGCGCCTGCTCTTTCGTAATTTTTGCAAGCGGCGAAATTCCACCAATCGCTTTATAGCGCTCAATTAAATCTTCAAGCGCTTCTTCTGACGGCTTACGCCCGTGACGGATATGTGTATAATATGCCTCTACATCGTCTAATGATTCTAGTGTTCCATACGCCATTACGAGTAAACCTATTTTTTTCTTTGTCATCTATATAGCACCTCAATTTTATAAATGAGAATCCTTTTCAGAACGTTTGTTTCCAATTATAACAAGCAATAATAAGTACGTCAAAATAATAATTCTAATTAAGTATTATTTATAAGGTGATTTTGAATTTTATATGACAATTTCTTTAATAAAAAGCGACTTACATAATTGTAAGCCGCTTTTCCCTTATTCCTTAATATTTACCCCATATTCTTTAAACCAAACGTGAATTTGTGCTAAATGAGCTAAAAGCTGTGGCCCAGTCATCAATTGACCAAACCATGGTGTTTGAAATGCACTGCCACCAGACTGAATTAATCCGTTCAACTGCTCTTTATCAAACAATTCGTGTAAAATTGAACCTTTATCCGTTAATAGATTTTGAAGCCATACTGTTACTGCTTTTGTATAGTGTGGATTGTGCGTTTTCGGATAAGGACTCTTCTTTCTATATAAGATGTCATGTGGAAGTACATCTTCTAACGCTTTACGTAATAGACCTTTTTCGCGGTTTTTATACATTTTCATTTCCCAAGGAATATTCCACGCATATTCGACAAGGCGATGATCTGCAAATGGAACACGTACTTCTAAACTTGCCCCCATACTCATGCGGTCTTTTCTGTCTAATAATGTTGTCATAAACCATACCATATTTAAATAAAATAATTGGCGTCTTTTTGCTTCTAGCGGACTTTCTCCCTCTAAAATAGGAACTTCTTGAATCGACTCTTCATAGCGCCTTTGTACATATTGTTGTAAATTTAATTTATTTCTCCATTCTTTCTTTAGCAGTTGTTCACGTGCTTCTGTAGAGCGCATCCACGGAAAGGCACTCGATTGTAAATCATCTTCTCTATAAAACCACGGATATCCACCAAATATTTCATCTGCACATTCCCCAGATAAACCGACGACAAAATCTTGTTTAATTTCACGACAAAACCATAATAATGACGAATCGATATCTGCCATACCAGGCAAATCACGAACGAGTACTGCTTCAGTTAAATACTCTGCTAATTTTTCATTCGAAATGACGCAGCGATGATGGGTTGTTTGAAATGTCTCAGTCATTAAATTAATAAACGGAGCATCTGAATTTGGCTGGAACGCATTCGCTTTAAAGTATTTGTCATTATCTTCGTAATCAATAGAATACGTGTGTAATTGCCCTTTTCCTGATCTCTCGTATTCTTTCGCTGCGATAGCTGTAATAGCGCTCGAATCTACACCACCTGATAAAAAAGTACATAGTGGTACATCAGAAACAAGCTGTCTTGTAATGGCATCTTGTAATAAAAAGCGCGTTTTCTCTACTGTTTCTTCAAAAGAGTCTTCATGTTTTTTACTTTCTACATTCCAATATCTCCATATACATAAACCGTTCTTTGAAAATGTCATCGCATGACCTGGACGTAATTCTTTTATACCAGCATAAATACCATGGCCAGGCGTTCTTGACGGTCCGAGGCCGAATATTTCGGATAACCCTTCTAACGTTACTTCCGCCTTCACATCTGGATGAGCCAGTATCGCTTTTAACTCTGAACCAAATAGTAATCGCCCACTATCATATTTATAAAATAGCGGTTTTACACCTAGTCGATCTCGCGCAATAAATACTTGTTCTTTCTGTTCATCCCATACAGCAAACGCATATATACCGTTTAAATGATCGACACATTCTTCTTTCCATTCAATATAAGAAGCTAATAATACTTCTGTATCAGAATGACCTTTGAACGTATATCCTCTTCTTAATAATTCCTTTCGAATGTCTTCTGTGTTATAAAGTTCACCGTTATAGCAAATGGCGTAATTCGTTTCATCTTTTAAACAAGTCATCGGTTGTTTCCCGCCCTCAGGGTCCACAACGATTAAACGTTTATGCCCAAATGCGACATTGCCTTTAATCCAAACTTTATTATCATCCGGCCCACGTTTGGCTAACGTCTCAGCCATCTTCGTAACGACATCTCTTTCTCCTTCTAATGAGCGTTTATAATCCACCCATCCTGTAATCCCGCACATATAAATCATCCTTCCATCTTATTTCTTTTCTTGAACGTGCAGTAATCCCCACCCTAAGAGTGCGGATCAAAAAATGGAAAACTTGACGATAACCTACTATCCACATATGGAATAGCATTCTCACTCAGTAAAACGTGTTTTATTGTATGCCCACCTATGTCTAGATGTGTCTAGTTATAAAGAATGCACGAACTGTCTATAACAGGAATAACTACTTTTTATAAAGGAGAAATCATGTATGATACAACGTAACCATATTTTATATAACCAGCCCCGCGCTCATACAGTCGGTAATGTAGAATATATAAACAATGAATGGGTATTCTTTGATGATGAAAATGATGAAGCATTTTTATTAGAAGATATTGCCGAAGATGGTTTTGAGATTTTATATAACAACAACTGGCTACCAGCTCGTTTCTATGAACAAGATATATTACAAATCGCCAACGAACAGCACCACCTGCAAAACGGGGAAATGATACGTATTCGAAAAAAATTACTTCTTAGCTATAATGAATGGCTCGAGGAATTACCTGACTCTGTGTTCACATTATTAACCGAATCATTGCAATCACTTCACTACTCTTTATATGATTGCATGTATTGTCATAATTATTTATCTTTCTTACCGAAAGAGGAGTCACGCGAAGGAGTAAATATTCTTTTGTTTGATAACGAAGAGATGATCTGTACACTACAGCATCATTTCGTCCGTCACACTACATCCAATAAAAACATGTTCCGTTTTACGAAAGTAAATGGAGAAGAGTTACATATCGATGCGACATAAAAAGTAAAAACCACCTTAGCTCCCAAGTCTTTGAGATTATAAGGTGGTTTTATTTTCTTTATTAGAATACTTGCCAACCAATCGGTAATTTCAGTCCAAGGTAAAATACTGCTACTAATGCAACAATAAATAGCCCCCAAACTGCCCCTGTTGCTTTGTTCTTGCTCATTTTCACAAGAACCATTTCCATTCCACCGATAACTAAAATACCAGCTATCATTTTTAAACCATACCACATGTGCATGTTACTTGTTGCAGTCTTCATAATCCCCATGTACAACATGAAACCTGTCACAATAATGATAATGTACATAAGACGAAGCCCCATATGTACACCTTTACCTTTTCTTCCTGCTGAATAAAGTGAATACGCAACGAAGAATAAAATTAAACCTAACGCCCATGCTGTAATATGCATATGTACCATCGTATCCCTTACCTCCTCTTTTCACACTTTTTCACTCTATATGATAACATGTTCATTTATTTTCAGGAAATGTTTCGCTTTTTTACATTTAAATGCTATAATATTTAGAGTATTTACAAACTTCTTGTAATAACAAAAGGGGGAACAATCATGATTCAAACTAAGGATATTATCGAACTTACAGACACATATGGAGCAAATAACTATCACCCACTTCCAATCGTTATTTCTAAAGCAGAAGGTGTTTGGGTAGAAGATCCTGAAGGAAACCGCTATATGGACTTATTAAGTGCATATTCTGCAGTAAACCAAGGTCATCGTCACCCGAAAATTATTAACGCTTTAATTGACCAAGCTAATCGTGTTACGTTAACTTCTCGTGCTTTCCATAGCGACCAATTAGGTCCTTGGTACGAAAAAGTTGCGAAACTAACTAATAAAGAAATGGTACTTCCAATGAATACAGGTGCTGAAGCTGTTGAAACTGCAATTAAAACAGTTCGTCGCTGGGCTTATGATGTGAAGAAAGTAGAAGCAAACCGTGCTGAAATCATCGTTTGTGAAGATAACTTCCACGGACGTACAATGGGTTCTGTTTCTATGTCTTCAAATGAAGAGTACAAGCGTGGATTCGGTCCAATGCTTCCTGGCATCGTTGTAATTCCTTACGGTGATTTAGAAGCATTAAAAGCCGCAATTACACCAAACACAGCAGCATTCATTTTAGAGCCAATTCAAGGTGAAGCAGGAATTAACATCCCACCAGCTGGTTACTTAAAAGAAGCTCTTGAAGTATGTAAAAAAGAAAACGTTTTATTCGTAGCAGATGAAATCCAAACAGGCTTAGGCCGTACTGGTAAAGTATTCGCTTGTGACTGGGACGATGTAACTCCTGACATGTACATACTTGGTAAAGCCCTTGGTGGCGGTGTGTTCCCGATCTCTTGTGTTGCAGCAAACCGCGACATTTTAGGTGTATTTGAGCCAGGTTCTCATGGTTCTACATTCGGCGGTAACCCACTTGCATGTGCTGTTTCTATCGCAGCTCTTGAAGTTTTAGAAGAAGAAAAATTAACAGAGCGTTCTCTTCAATTAGGAGAAAAATTAGTTGGGCAATTAAAAGAAATTGATAACCCAATGATCACTGAAGTTCGCGGTAAAGGTTTATTCATCGGTATCGAATTAAACGAGCCAGCTCGTCCTTACTGTGAACAACTAAAAGCAGCTGGTCTACTATGTAAAGAAACACACGAAAACGTAATTCGTATCGCACCACCTCTAGTAATCTCTGAAGAAGATTTAGAGTGGGCATTCCAAAAAATTAAAGCTGTATTATCGTAATAATAGAGAGGTTGTCCAACATGTTGGGACAACCTCTTTCTTTTTATATTCAATTATATTAAGATAAAATTGTAATTTTCTGTATTTTAAATTCATAAAGGAGGTGCGATATGCTACTAAGATATGGTAAACATATTAACTATTTAGCTACAGCGTTTATTTTAGTTACATTCTTTAGTTTCCTACTTTCCACAACATGGCTTCATTACTCAACTCCTACTACACTCACACTACTGAAAGCATCATTTTGGACTGCTGTTATTCTTACTATTATTGGATTTGGACGAGAAAAAAGCGCACTTGCGGTTATATTATTTGGCATTTGTACACTTGCATTAATTGGTCTTTACACTTTTGCCGTTATCGATTATCTCTATAATCCGAGACCATAGAAAAGAGCTATCTTTATACAAGATAGCTCTTTTCTCATTTCACTACATTTCGCAAAGTACCAATTCTTTCCACTGTAATGACCACTTCATCACCAGCATGTAAAAACTTCGGTGGTGTAAAACCTTTTCCGACACCAGCCGGCGTTCCTGTTGCGATAATATCGCCTGGTTCTAAAGTCATTCCTTTGCTTATCGTTGAAATAATTTCTTCTATTGAAAAAATCATTTTATTTGTGTTGGAAGTTTGCCTTACTTCTCCATTTACTACCGTTTCAATGTGTAATGCATTCGGCGTTTCAACCACCGATTTATGAATTAAATACGGTCCCATCGGACAAAATGTATCGAAGCTTTTCCCAAGGAAAAACTGTTTATGTTTTCTTTGAATGTCTCGAGCTGTTACATCATTTATAATCGTATAACCAAAAACATGCTCAAGCGCTTTTTCTTTTTTAATTTGCTTCCCTCGCTTACCAATAATGATAGCTAGTTCTCCTTCGTAATCTAGTTCGTCCGTTGCGTGAGGGTGACCATTAATTTGCTCATTTATGCCAATAACTGTTGTTGGTGCTTTCGTAAAGATCATTATATTTTCTGGAATAGACTCTACTCCGCCCATTTCTACCGCATGCTCACGATAGTTTTTTCCAACGCACAAAATATTCTTTCTTGGCCTTGGAATCGGCGCTAATATTCTCACCTCTGTTAACGGATAATACGCCGCTTCCCCGTTCTCTTTTGCCCAATTTACAATTTCACATACTTTCTCAAAACATTCAGTCCCTCTTTCAATACACTCTAACATTGTAATAGGGATTGTAACCTTTTCCCCTTTTTGTCTTTGCGCTTCTCTTAAGTGTAATACCTTTTCTTCTTCTTCATCCACAATACCTACAAATACCTTTTCTTCTTTCTTCGCCGTTACAAAACGCAATATTTCCACTCTCCATCCTAAAACTCATGCCCTTTAATTGTATTCGCATCCGCAAGAAAAAAACCTTCTCATGCACGCTAATTTTTACAATATTCTTCTCGCATCTTATTCGTTACTTATTCATTATTTAGCATAAAATGTAGAAATTTTACTTTTTTTAGCGAAGGCATTTCTTTTTTATGATTTTTTTGTATAATATGTACTACATATATACTAAAAATTTCATTTAGAGATGGAGCCGATTTCAATGTTTGAGCAAGCTATTGAAAAAAAACGTGAAAAAATGATCTATTTTGCTGAACGCTATGGAATGACTTCTCAAAGAACAGTGGATTGTAGCCAAGAACTGGACAGGCTCTTAAATGTAATTTGTCATGTACATACGGATTTACACCCTACTCAAACGTTCAACACACACACGCAATAACGCGTGTGTTTCTTTTATTTCAAAAAAACACACATTTTATTGGAAACGCCCATACAATAGTAGAAAAGAAAATTTTAAAAACGAAGGGTGTTTTGTATGCCAGCTATGGTCGGACATATTCGTATCGTCAATATTGGATCAAGTGGTATTTTTCATATTGGAGATGTATTTGCGATTAGGCCTATTAGTTACTCACGTGCTTTCGCCGGGGCCGGTTCTTTCAACGTTGGAGATAATGTTTCTGTCTACAATTATCAAAGTGCAACGACTGTCAACGATTCAGATGTAATCGATCAAGCGATAATTGGCTCAACTTAAAGGAGGCAATTGAATTGAATTTTTATGTAAACCAAAGTATCATCATCAACAGTATTAAAATTGATAGCATTACAACCTCTTCTGTATTCCAAATCGGTACTGCCGGAAGTATTAAAGCACTATCTAAATTTTCAAATACGGGCGGATTTACGGAGCCACTTCGCCCATTACAGGCAAAAGGACAAATTATTTCTATCAAACCATCAACTAGTTCTTCTTAAGACATCCTTGTCATAAATATATAGCAGGAATATTTTTACCCTCCCTATTGAAAAGGAGGTTTCACAAATGAATCAAGATATATATACTTACTTACACCAACTTCAACAAGCTCTTCAAACACAACAAGCAGCCATCCTGAATTTAGAAGATCAAGTGCGCCAACTCCAAGAAGAGCTTAACGAATTAAAAAATCGCCCCTCCTCTTCTGTAGGAAAAGTGGAATACAAATTCGATCAATTAAAAGTCGAAAATTTAAATGGTACTTTAAATATTGGTTTAAACCCATTTTCAGCAAAAGGACAACAAATTGAAGATTTTCAAGTGGATACAGAAACATTGAAGGTAAATCCTGAAACCGAAACAAATCCAGACTTTTATCAAGGTATCCTCCAAGAAATGCATCGATACTTAGATGAAGAAGCATATAATCGTATTCTCCATTTTGAACAAGAAGAGAGAACACCGCTTGATGAAATGTATCGACAAATGATGGTGGATGACATAAAAAAACAGATGGAGCATCGACTCCCTTATTATTTATCACAAGTTCAATCACATGAAGGTATTTCAACAGATCCAGATTATTTACGAGATATCATTATTCAGGCAATGAAACAAGATATTGACAAAGCCTTTCTCTCCTTTATTCAGCACATACCGGGAAATTTCCGAAAGGAGTAAGTATGTATGAACCTTAACGTTGTAAACCGTGAGTTAAAAGTCGGGCAGATTAAAATGAACGGTGTATCGTCGTCTGCACTCTTTTTAATTGGAGATGCAAATCTCCTCATTCTATCTTCTATTCTCGATACACCATTTGAAACAGTTACAGAGGGTCCATTTGTACCATTAGTAACAGATGTCCCTCCTACTCCAGGTTAAGGAGACTGAAAAATTATGTTGCATCATGTGTCTATTGTCCAAAATGTTTCTATTGTTTCGTTAGGGATTGCTGCCGTATTTCAAGTTGGAGATGCAAACCAAATGGAATTAAAAAGTAGAGCCATTGCCGTCCACCGTGAAATTCCTTGTTATATACGGGGAGAAGGTCGCTTTGATGCTTTTGAAATCTTTACAGATGAACACATTACAATTCCAAAACGAACGACAGATGTAAAATTAAACATTGTAAATGAATGCCCTTTTATTGAAGTTAATAACGTTGAATTACGGACACTTTTAAATTCTGGTTGCTTTCAAATTGGAAATGTTGATTATGTTTTTAATAACTCTCGTATTATGCAAATCCGCCAATATATTACGGATGAACCTTCCGCACAATAATTCATATAGTAATTAAAAAGCTTAGTAAAGTAGGTGGATGGTATGCCTTCGGTTGTAGGAAATCTCGTCGTTCAAAACAGTAACGGCTCTTTCAACTTAGGAGATTTTTATAACGTGTCTCCGAAAGAAAACACGAAAGCCTATAATGGATCTGGAGCTTCCAATGTTGGGTTTGTTGTGAATACTTTTAGCGGTGTTAGTGCAACAAATACGTTTGATTCTGATGTGGCAGATCAAGATCAGATTGGAACAGCGTAAAAAAAGTAGGAGATATTCTCCTACTTTTTTCTTTTATCTAATTCAAAATTATTAAAATGAAATTTTAATAAGCAAGAGCTTTACTGTCCACAAATAGTAGTATAAACAAGTAAGTAGTGAAGAGACACTATTTCGTTTTATTTAAATGATAACCCGCTCTCCTCCAAAGCCTTTCTAAGCTTCGGCAAAGACGCAGGTCCCATACCATGCAATTTTAAAATTTCTTTTTCACTATATTTTGAGAGTTCTTCTACAGTTTGAATTCCATGGTGTTCTAATGCCCTTCTTGCTGGTGCTGAAAGAAGAGAGAGAAAACCTTCTTTTGGTTTTCTCTCTTTCTCACAGGTTGGGCAAGTTGGACAATCGCTACTTTTATAATACTCGTGTCCCTGTTCACAAGTTCTTAACGTTTTTTCCGTTACCATTTTCAAGCCCCTCTATTCTTCAATATTTACAACGTGATTCCCATCAAAGAAATATAAACATTTCTCTTTCACAGGATGTTGTAAGCTTTTTTCGAGTGCTTTTGCATATAACGAAAGTTGCACTTTATATCGATCTTCTAAAATTGGTTTTGCTTGTTCGAATCCGCCTGGGAATTTCCCTTCAATCGTATCTGTTTTGAAGTCGATTAACGTAATGCCATCTTCCTCTTCAATCATGCAGTCGATAACCCCTTGAACAAGAATCGTTTCTTCACTCTTCCCTTGCCAATCTTGATATGCTTCTTCTGCTGCAAGCATCATCGTAAATGGTACTTCACGCTCTACACTTTTTGCCGCTAATACCCTTTTACCTAAGTCACTGTCAAAGAATGAAATTACTTTTTCAATTGCTATTTCTTCCGCCTGCTCGAATGTTAATAATTCCTTATTTACCATTCCCGCGATTTGTTCTTGTAGCGTTTCGGCCGTAATCGGTTTCTTCAAATCTACATGCTGCATAACGGCATGGACTGCTGTTCCACGCTCTGCGTACGTTAACCCTTTTTTCTCCATAAAGCGCGGACGTGTTTTAATTGGTGCACGTAGTTTTTTAATAAAGGCGTTATCGCTACCTTCTTCAGATTGATAATTTCTCTTTATTTCTGTAACAGATTGCTTCGCACGATGAGATGTCGCATCCTCATATCCGTACTTCCACATTAATCTGTCGTACACTTCTTCTTTCCGTTCACTTTGCAGGGGAACAGCCTTTTTCTCACGAAGCGCTTCTAACAATTCTTGTTTCTCTTCTTGAACTGGCTCTGGTGCAAGTAGCGTGTTACCGTCCACAACTTCTACTTTCCAGCTAGTGTCATACCCGTAAATTTCATCTGGAATACTTCCTTGTCCTAATTCAAGAAGCATTTCACTATCACGGTGTCTATATAATGAAGGTGCAATCCAGTCTAAATAACAAGACGCTCCAGCACGTATGTGATCTGGTAATAACCATTCACTATGTTCCCTCGCATCAAGCCATTTTTCCATTTCCTTATTTGCATCCTTAACTGTGCCGATTAAAATTAACTTCTCTTTCGCACGCGTCAATGCTACGTATAGTACGCGCATTTCTTCCGCAATTAATTCCATTTTCATTTTACGCTTAATCGCAAGCTGTGATAATGTTGTATATTTAATTCGTTTACGCGGATCGATAAATTGCGAACCGAAACCGAAATCTTTATGCAATAAGAAACGTTTCATTAAGTCTTGTGTATTAAAACGACGACCGAGTCCAGCTACAAATACAACTGGGAACTCTAACCCTTTACTTTTATGAATCGTCATAATGCGAACAACGTCTTCTTGTTCACCGAGAGCCCTCGCCGTACCCATATCATCACCGCGTTCTAAAATACGTTCAATAAAACGTAAGAAGCGGAATAATCCTCTAAATGATGTTGCTTCATATTGTCTTGCACGGTCATATAGTACGCGTAAGTTTGCTTGTCTTTGCTTTCCTGCTGGTAAACCGCCAACGAAGTCGTAATAACCTGTCTCACCGTACACTTTCCAAATTAAATCAGAAAGGGATTGTTGACGGGCAAATTCACGCCATCCTTGCAGTAAATTATAAAACCACTCTAATTTATCATGAAGTTCTTGCTCTTCTTCAAGCGGTGCTCCTTTTAAGAACGAGCTCATTACTTCATAAAATGACCCTTTCTTCCCATGAGCACGAAGCGTCGCAAGGTCTTCATCATTTAGTCCCACAATCGGTGAACGAAGTACAGCTGCAAGCGGAATATCTTGCATCGGATTATCAATAACGCGGAATACGTTCATCATAATATTTACTTCTGTCGCTTCAAAATAACCCGTCGCAAGGTCAGCATATACTGGAATTCCTTGCAATTTTAACTCTTCCATAATTTGCGGCGCCCACGGCATCGAGCGGAGTAAAATAACGAAATCACGGTATTGTACAGGGCGCATACTATCCGTTTTACGATCATACACTTCATAACCTGAATCAACCATCGCTTTAATACGCTGCGCCATAAGACGAGCTTCTAGCTGTGCTTTTTCGACTTCTGCACCTTCTTCACCGTCTATTACTTCTTCTTCCGTTTGCTGAATACATAATAGCTCTGCCGCTACATCTTCACCTTCTGGATAGCTAGCACCTAGCTTTAATTCAGCGTCAGCATCGTAATCGATTTCCCCAACTTCTTCGCCCATAATTTGTTTGAAGATGAAGTTCGTTCCTGCTAGCACTTCATGACGACTACGGAAATTTTTCGCTAAGTCAATCTTCATTCCGCCGCCCGATCCTTCTTGCGTAAAGCGTTTATACTTTCCTAGGAATAAGCCTGGTTCGGCTAGTCGGAAACGATAAATTGACTGCTTTACGTCGCCAACCATGAACAAGTTTCCTTCACTCTCAGAATCTTTCGTTACAAATTTAATAATGGATTCCTGTACAAAGTTCGTATCTTGATATTCATCGACTAACACTTCAGCAAATTTATTACGATATTGAAGCGCTACTGCTGAAGGATTCATTTCACCATTTTCACTTTGTTCACTTAAAATTTGTAAACAGAAATGCTCTAAATCTGTGAAATCGACCATTCCTTTATCTCGCTTCATCGCTTGGAAACGCTCTGTAAATACTTTTACAAGTTGAACAAGCTTTTCTAATACTGGGTGCATATCTTGAAAATCTCGTAAGAAACTTTCAGGTTTGCGGCTAAATAACTCTTCTTGTAATTTCTTCACTTCATCTTTCGCTTTATTACGAAGAGAGTCTACTTGTTTTACAACATCTTCATTGTAATCACTTTTCTTAATACGCTTTAACGTTTGCCACGATACGTTTTGCATCGCTTCATACAAACTTGTCCACGACTCACGAGCAGCTGATGATAGCGTTCCAAGTAATGCTACATCTGCTTGCAGGGTTTCAATGCGAGGCGCTGGACCGTCAGGAAGCATCGCGAGTTCAGTTGCCTTACGAATATGCTGTTCCGCTGTTTCAAGCTGGAATTTCACATCTTCTAATAAATAAGAAGCATATACTAAATCTTCAATTGTCTTTCCTTCTACGTCATATGCTTCTACTAATTTATCAAGCCATTTTTCCGGATTTGGATGCGCTCTTGACTCTGTATGAAGCGCTAAAATCATACGTTGTAAGTCATCATCACTACGGTCACTCGTATAACGATCAACAAGTTCAAAGAAAATTGTATTATCTTCGATTCCGTACTCTTCTTCTAATATGTCATCTAGCACTTCTTCTTTTAACAATTCATTTTCTGTTTGGTTCGCAATACGGAAACGAGGATCAACATCAAGCATGTAGTAATATCCTCTAATTACTTGTAAACAGAATGAGTGAATTGTTGAAATGGAAGCTTTATTTAATAGGCTCAGCTGCTTTCTTACGTGTTGAGAGCCTGGTTCATCAATTAATACTTTTTCTAACGCTTCCCCGATTCGGTTTTTCATCTCTTGCGCTGCTGCATTCGTAAATGTTACAACGAGCAGGCGGTCGACATCGACTGGATTCTCTTCATTAATAATCTTTTTAATAATACGTTCAACTAATACTGCTGTTTTACCTGATCCAGCTGCAGCCGCAACTAAAATATCACGCCCGCTCGCTACAACAGCTTTCCACTGGTCATCTGTCCATTGACTACCTTCTGGTTTTTTAGGCCAATTTTCTATCATTCTCCGCCAACCTCCTCTCTTATTTTCTCCATCGCTTCGCTATCTTTCATATCTTTTAACGATCGGAACTGATTATCTTCAAGTGACTCATCAAATTGACAAACAGACTTGAAGTTACAGAACGTACATGCTGCTTTATTTCCCATTTTATAAGGAGCAATATCGATAACACCTTCTGTAATATCTTTTCCGATATTTTCAAACGTATGGTGTACATATTTTTGCAGTACGTTAAACTCTTGCTCACTTGCAATACTTGAACGCGCACTAAAGCTACCGTCTTTTTTCAGGCCAGCAGAAATAATATCTGAGCTCCCTGTTGAAAGTTTGTTATCCATTAAACGAACAACGTCAGCATCTCCTAATACGAGTCCTTTCATTTTAAATTTCTTTAAAATTTCTTTTTCAATTTCAGCTTCAGATGCGTCACCTTTCATCTCAACGATTGGGTTATGAATATGGAAATACAATACACCAGCTGGTGATGCTGCGTGGCCTTTTTTCATCCACGTCTGTGCATTCGAAGTAACGACATCTAAATACGTTAACATTTGAAGTGCTAATCCGTAATACACTTCCGTTAAATCTAACGCTTTTGAACTTGATTTATAATCAATAATACGTAAGAACGTCCCGTTTTCATCTTCTGCCTTATCAACACGGTCAATACGGCCGACCACTTCCATCTTCACACCATTTGGTAATGAGAATTCCATCGGCGGAAGTGATCCTGTACCACCCATACCGAACGGCACTTCTAAATCAACTGGTACGAATCCGCTTGACTTCGCATGTTCACGAAGAATGATTGAAGTACGGAAAATGATTTGTTGTAGTTTTTGTTTTAAATAGAAATGACGGTTTGAACTTAATAAAATTTGTCGTTGTAATAACGGTGCGATTTCTTCTATTACTAAAACAGAAAGATGCTCACACTCTTTTATGGATAAATCCGCCCAAGTACGGTTTTCACGCAATAACTTGTCCGCAATTTTCTTTAATGCCGCATGGAATAATTCGCCGATGTCTGGCGCATCAAGCTTGAAAATATCACGCTCTCTAAGCGATAAACCGTGCTGCGCAAAATGAGCGTATGCACAACGATTAAATAGTTCCATACGAGAGACGCTTCCTTTAATTATATCTCCGTATAAATCTCTACTTACTGCTGTACTTAGTTTCTTCGCACGATTTCGATAGAATAAACTTGATAAGACGCGGCTACTTTTTTGTTTCCATTCATCTGAAGTTACGTAGAAATTATATACGTCCCACCAAAAGTCTAAATTTCCTTCAAATCCGTATCGCTTCCACGTTTGTAGTTGCTGCATAACGTAAGATAACGTTACTTCTGGCGTTGCTACATATGAAATTTGTTCTGAACGTGATAAATCATTTACATCATTCGTAATAAATGAATCTTTCACATTAGGGAACATTCTTTTTATTTTCTTAATAAAGCTAGACGCAAGTAACGTCTTTCCTTCTTCATCTGCAAGCGGGCATGAAATGTATAACTTCTCAGATGCTCTCGTTACCATTTGATACATAACGAACTGTTCTTCTAACAAAGTTTGTCTCGTCGTTGGCGCTAATTCAATCCCTGCCGCACCAAGAACTTCTCTTTCCTCATCAGAAAGCATACCTTCATCCATAGGTGCTGCTGGAATGACACCCTCATTTACACCTATAATAAACGTTGCTTTCACGTCAGATAACCTGGAGTGATCAATATTAGCAATTAACACTTGGTCTAATGACGGCGGAATGTTAGCAAATTGAAGTGCCTCAAGACCTGTCGACATAACGTCAGTAAACATAGAAAGAGACATTTTCTCTTCCCCAAGCATCTCTACAAATGTATCAAGAAGGCTCATTACTTCTTCCCATACTTGTTCATGATCTGTCGCAAATAAGAAATCTCCACTTTCTTCTGCACGTATACGTAATTCTTCTAGTTTCTTCGGAACATCCAGTTCTTCTAAAAACAAGTAAACTGCTTCACACATTTGCATAACTGTTCCTGCACGCTTTAACCTTTTTTGCATGCGAATAACAGGTATTCTTACAACGTCACGTAGTCTATTTATTTTCTCTTCCATTTCACGTTCACTGTCTGTAATCATCCCGTTCGTATCATCAAGAGAACGATAACGACGATACATCCATGGATCCTCTGAAGTCCATCTCTTTCCTTGTACACCGTACGCTAAACAGTAATTTTCAAATTCATCCATTTCTTCACGCATCGTTTCTTTTCTTACGTCTAATGGATATAAAAGCTCTGTTTTCACGCAGCGGAACACCGCATCATAACGCCAATTCCCACTAATAATCTCGAGTGCAGAACGAATACATTCTACCAATGGGTGGTGTGACATCGGGCGCTTTTCATCGATGAAGTGCGGGATATTGTAATCTGTAAATAACGTTCGCATCACATCGTAATAACTTTCCCCATTACGAAGAAGCACTGCAATATCTCGGTAACGATATTTTTCGTCCGCAACAAGTTTACGAATTTCACGAGCAACACCTTCTACCTCCGCTCGTAAATTCGCAGCTGTACTAATCGTTACACTCGCTTCACCGTTAAATTTTTCATTCGGACGCGCTTCATAATGAGCTTCTAAATGCGCTAATGCTGGAGAATGAAAACGCGGCTGTTCCATAAGTGGAATTGTTTTTTCAATTTCTATTTTCTCTTCACGCGCTACTTGTTTTATTTTTTCATACGTTAACGTCGTTTCATAAAATAAATCGAGTTCATTTACTGGCTGTGCTAACGTTTTTTCATCTATCGTTAACGTGATCGTAACTTTCGCTCCGCAAATCATAAGCTGTCTTACAATCTCTAACTCTTGCGGGGAGAATGAATGAAATCCATCTATATAAATTTCCGCACCATTTACATATTCAGACTGCGGAAGCTTTTCCACTAGCAATTGCAGGTAGTCTTCTGAATCTAAGTATTTTCCAATTAAAGCACGTTCAAAATCATCGTATAGTAACTGTAAATCATACACTTTATTCGCTAGTAACTTTTGTTCGGCACTGCTACTATGCGCATCTAATTGTTGCCACATTTCATATACGTTAGATGGCGTTACATTGTAACGTTTAAACTCCGCGATCATACTGCCAAGATGTTCAAAGAAACCATTTTGCTCCGCTGCTTTTTGGAACACCGATAATCCATCTTTACGAGACTCTACAATTTTACGGAGTAACATATGTACACCAGCTTCATCAATATGAAGACGACTCGCTCCGCCAACTTCTTGCAGCACCTTCCACGCTAATCGTGAAAAACTAAAAACTTGTGCCCGAATAGAACCTCTTACATCCTCACTTCCAATTAACGCCTGCTGCGTCTGGAATGTCATCTGTTCTGGCACAAGATATAATATTGTTTTCCCTCTCGGGCGCTGTTTTAACTCTTCTTGCACTTCACGTAAACAAAGTGTACTTTTTCCACTTCCCGCTCTACCAATCACAAATCGAAGTGACATGTAACCCCACCTTTCACTTACATAACGAACGTTAGTTTGCTACTATAATTGTATTATAGTACACGAAAAAAGACAAACTGAGTTGTTTGTCTTTTCTATACTTCTACTTCATTATATCAACCTTTTGAAAAATTCGTTTGTACCTCTTGAATTGGCCAATATCGCAAATCAACTTTACCGACGACTGTATCAGCTTTTACAAAGCCAAAGTGTCTACTATCCCAGCTCCCGAGCCGGTTATCACCTACTACAAAAATAAACCCGGGTGGCACCAGCTTTTCTTTCGTTAACTCTTCTAATGTAAAGTCGCCTGTTAGTTGCCTTCCATTTATCTCTTTCTTATACTTCTCTAGATACGGCTCATCAATAAATTGTCCATTTATATATAACTTATCATGCTTATATTCAATATGATCTCCAGGTAAACCGATAATTCGCTTTACATAGTCCTCTTTTTTATTCGCATGAAACACCACAACATCAAATCTGTTCAAGTCCCCAACTTGATAACTCACCTTATTTACAACGAGCATATTGCCATCTTGCAATGTCGGCATCATTGACTTCCCCTCTACAACATACGTTGAAAAGAAAAACGTTCGAAAAAATACAGCTAATAATACACCAATTAAAATTGTTCGTATCCACTCTATGCCTTCTTTTTTCAAAGTTTTCTTCATCTGCTTCTCCCCTTATCCTTTAATACTGAAGCTTTCCTTTACAAAGAAGACTATTCTTAATGTAGTTCTAACTTTACTTCGATTTTCTTACCGACATACCATAAAATAAAAATACCAATCGCTACAATGACTGATTTCACCGGGTTATGAATAAATGACATTAAATCATGACCGATATACGTTAAAATAAAAATCATCACAAGTTTTCCGAATGCTAACGCTAGACCAAACTGTTTTACACTAATTCGGGATAAACCAGCGACAACATTTATGAGCGCTGACGGTGTAAACGGAAAACAAAATATAACAAAAATCGGTGCGAATCCTTTCCTTTCAATCCACCCCATTGCTTTTCGTACTCTCTCATGCTTATTTACAAACGAAAAGAAACGACTGCGACCAAAATGGCGGATGATGAAAAAGACAAGTAATGCACCCATTACTGATCCAAGCCATGAATAAAGAAAACCGATCCAAAAGCCAAATGCAACAGCATTCGCCAGTACAAATACGATAAGCGGTAATGCTGGAATCAACGCCTCTATCATCGGTAAACCAATACCAAGAAGTGGTCCGAACGCTTTATAACTCTCAACAATATGATCCATATTTTCTGGTGAAAAATACTCTTTGATTGTCTGAAAATCCATTCTACACTTTACCCCTTTACTCTAAATACTATCCCTACTGTATCATCGCTTATATGAAAGAGGAAATGGTAGATACGACATATGGAGATGCATTTATTAAAGTTTCCATATCTTTCATAAGAATTCCTTCATTATTTAGCTATGATAATCTATCAATATTCGACAGGACATGTCGTTCGTTTTGTTATTTAGATGGTTTTCCGATTTTTTATCGGTAAATGAAATTACACTGGTGATTTTCTAAATATATCGCTTTATCTATACAGCCCGACCCCCACCTAACTTTTTTGCTTTCGCTGAATTTTGAGGTGGGGGTCTTACTGCCCACAAATAACGGGATAAACAAAAAAAGAATGGGGATTCCCCCATTCTTTCACACCTCGCCTTCTTTCACAAAATACACACTCTCATAAGCGGGTCTTAATGTTGATTCCTCTTTTTTATCAACCTCTTTAAAACAAGGGCTCCCTTGTTTTTTCCTACGATCTTCATATTCAGTACGTAATTTCGCTGTACGATTTTGTTGATTTTCAAAACTAGTTTTTGATATTTCTAATTTCACAGCAAAGCCATTTATAAATCTAATAATAAGATTTCCATCTTTTAATTCTTTATTACTTTCAATATAAAAATGAGACAACCAAGCGCACTCTTTTCTAGAGTAAGAATAGGTAGGGAAAAAATAAAGTTGATCTGCTGGACTAATCGCAATCGGTGCTTTATGTGTAATATGAGTTAACTCTTTCGTTCCTTCTTTTCTGCCTAAGAAACTAGAGCCATGCTTGCGGCAACTTCTTTCTATAATATCTAGAGGTTTTTGAAATACGAAAAAAGAATCATTCATTTCAACGACTCGCGTAACAATTTTCTTTTCACTTAGAATAACAGGAAGTAAGGCCATCGTATTTTTCGTTACAACATAATTTTCGACATAGCGTTCCACTTTACTTTCCATACTCCATTATCTCCTTTTTTCCATTTATATTAGCAGCTGCATATACAATTTTAGCATCTATGAAAAGGAAATAGCTTACAAGTTCCGCTTTTTTACAATTTTTTATCATTTATCAAACATTTGTTAAATAAAAAAATCACGATATAGTAATGATTTAATTTTAAAGTTATAAAAACAGCATTTATACTACCTATAAATATTTATTATCCCTTCCTATTTTCACATCATGAAAACAATTAACTTTGCTATAATTAAAATGTAAATCCAATATATGGAGGGCCACTATGAAGGAAAAAGAGCTCCAACCATCGATTCAAATGAAAAATAGCAGCGTCATTATCGTGAAAAACTCAGCTAGTATTATATTCGGTTTATTTTTCATTCTGCTATTCTTTGCTAAACCGTTTCGTAAATCAAAATGTCCAGAATGTAAAAAACGTGAGAAGAAAAAATCAGGGCAAGAACAATAAAAGGCCTTCCTTTATGGAATGCCTTTTTACATTTGTAGTATCATTTTATTTATTCTTCTTCACCCTAAAAAAACTATATTTTCTTTCAAGGTTCTCTACATCTTTTTTGATTTGTAATATGATCCTTATATAAAACATGAGAAAGAGTATTTGTACTTGTTACCCGCTTTTAATTTTTATTAAACACTTCAAATTTGTACATCTTTATCCATCACTAACAATTCGTTAATTAGTTAACTTTGTAATATAAGTTTTGTATATAATTTCATTCAAAAACACAATATATATAAGTGGCTATTTATAATTATATTGCTTTTTATCGAATTCCAAAAAGGAGCTGTATACTATGGATAAAGAAAATCTATTAAGTCAGCAGGTTAATAGCATTCCCTCAGATGCTCTGAATACCCCTAGTAAGGAACAAGAACAACTGTTAGAAACATCATCTCAAAACGTACAAAATTCCAACAACAATGCTAACAAAAAAGATGTTACTCAAGGTCTATCTAGAAAAGATTTCCCCATTTCAACAGAGAAAACAAATTTATAGTTATTTACTATCATACGCAGCAAATACTCTTGCTGAACTAACTCTTCTACAGAAACTAATACGCATTTCCGATAATTTTTTACCAGTTTTAACATAAAAAAAGAGATTTACATATAAAAACAGGCTCTGGAAAAATTTTCTCCACAACCTAAAAAAAGGATGGCATTAGCCATCCTTTTTTTTATCATCAACTATAAAATTATAGTTTGATTACGTTTTTAGCTTGAGGTCCACGGTTACCGTCTTCGATTTCGAAGCTAACTTTTTGACCTTCTTCTAGAGATTTGAAACCGTCAGTTTCGATTGCAGAGAAATGTACGAATACGTCGTTTCCACCTGGAACTTCGATGAAACCGAAGCCTTTTTCGTTGTTAAACCATTTTACTTGTCCTGTTACTGCCATAATTATTTCCTCCTAAGAAAATACAAATTTTAAATTTTTTAGTCTTCCTGTCTAAAAAAAGAATCCACACATTATCAAATACGAAACATAAACTAGTTCTCACATACTTTTTCTCGTTCGTTTTCAGCACTTGATAACATATGGATTGCTTAATTTAACTATTCAACTGACATCATCATAGCACATTAAAATAAAATGTACAATCTTTTTCTAAAATGGAATTTCTAATTTTTAGTATTTCTTATAAAATATAATTATCTCTATTCCAAATAAGGAGGAATTTATGAACAATAAAATTCCTAGAAAAACATTAAAAAGAATCGAAGAGGATATTGAAAATAATAATCTTGGAAAAGCAAGAGACAGATTGCACGGCCTCATCTTTACATACCCAAATGAATTACATCTTCGAAAACAACTCGGAGATATTTATTATACATTACAATATCCAGAAATGGCTGGACGTTACTGGTATCTAGAGGAGCATAAAACAGACATAATGCATGAATCATGTTTATTATTTGAAAAATCAATGGGAAATAGTCCTCATCATATTGCACGTGCTTTAAAGTTTAAAGGCGATTCTAACCATATAAAAAGTTTGTATAAAGAGCAACCTTTATCTTCAGTGCAGAAGAAAGTAGCAGAGGAGTTAATTTATGAGTATAAAGAAACATGGCAAGATAAGCTAGTCCCTTTTGGCTGTCTAGCATTGCTTGCTTCCCTTCTCTTTTCTGCCATTGTTGGTCTATTCACTATTTGGAATTGGATTTTTTAATTATAGGGGGAATTTTCACATGTCAAACTACGCTAAAGAAGAAAGGCTAACAGGGGGAAACGTCTCAAGCGTATATCGTTCTGAAAATACTGTTCGGCGAGAGTTAAAGCCAGGCAGTGAAAAGATTCATAAGCTATTACAACATTTAGAAAACAAAGGATTTCATTATGCTCCAAAGTTTTTAGGTGTAGATGAAAAGGATAGAGAGATTTTATCCTTTATTGAAGGAGAAGCTGGCAATTATCCTTTAAAAGAATATATGCGATCTAATGATGTATTAAAAGAAATCGCAAAGATGCTCCGCCTTTACCATGATGCTGTAAGTGATTTTCCGTTATTAGATGATTGGAAACCGATGGATCATACTCCAAATAACATTGAGGTTTTATGTCACAATGATTTTGCCATATATAACATTATTTTTAATAATGAGAAGCCAGTAGGGATTATTGATTTCGATGTTGCTGCTCCTGGTCCAAGACTATGGGATATCGCTTATACACTCTATACTTGTGTGCCTTTAAGTAGAGTGTATTATACAGAATCCGGTGAAGCCGTTCATTATGACTCATCGCAACATGCAGATTGTATTAAAGAGAGAATGAATTTGTTCGTTCAGTCCTATGATAAAAATATGGATGAAGATTACTTAGGAATGGTGTTGCTTCGATTAGAAGGGTTATGTACATATATGAAACGAAAAGCACAAGAAGGCGACTTGAATTTCCAAAGAATGATTGATGAAGGACATCTAGAGCATTACGAGAAAGATATGAAGTTTATTCGCGATCATGGAGCTGAGTGGAGTTGATTTAGTAATAAAGAAAAGTTAGTATCGTTTTTTGCCGGTAAATCGATATTTCTTTTCGAATCTTTTAGAAAATAACAAGGGGCACCTTTCAAAAAGGTGCCCCTTCCTTTTATTTCGTAAACTGTGCTTCTTCTGTAGATCCTTTTAACGCTGTCGTTGATGAAGTTCCGCCTGTAATCACTTGTGCCACTTCATCAAAGTAACCTGTTCCTACTTCGCGTTGATGACGTGTTGCAGAGTAGCCGTGTTTTTCAGCTGCGAATTCTGCTTGTTGTAGTTCAGAGTATGCTGCCATGCCGCGCTCTTTATAGCCACGTGCTAGTTCAAACATACCGTAATTTAATGAATGGAATCCAGCAAGCGTTACGAATTGGAACTTATAACCGTAAGATGCGATTTCCTTTTGGAAGCTCGCAATTGTTTTTTCATCTAGTTTTTGTTTCCAGTTGAATGAAGGTGAACAGTTATATGCAAGTAGCTTTCCTGGATGCTCCTTATGAATTGCGTCCGCAAATCGTTTTGCATCTTCTAAATTTGGTTCCGACGTTTCACACCAAACGAGGTCTGCATACGGTGCATACGCTAAACCACGCGCAATTGCTTGATCAAGACCTGCATTCGTACGGTAAAATCCTTCTGGTGTTCTTTCTCCTGTAATAAATGCTTTATCAACAGGATCGATATCGCTCGTAATTAAATCAGCTGCATCCGCATCTGTTCTTGCAACGATAATTGTCGGCACTCCCATTACATCTGCTGCAAGACGTGCAGAAATTAAATTGCGTACTGCTGTTTGCGTTGGTAGTAGTACTTTTCCGCCTAAATGGCCACATTTTTTTTCTGAAGATAATTGATCTTCAAAATGCACACCTGATGCACCTGCTTCAATCATACCTTTCATCAGTTCGAATACATTTAATTGCCCACCAAATCCAGCTTCTGCATCTGCTACAATCGGTACGAAATAGTCTGTATCATCGCTTCCTTCCATATGCTGAATTTGATCCGCACGTTGAAGCGTTTGATTAATTCGTTTTACTACAGCAGGTACGCTGTTCGCTGGATATAAACTTTGGTCTGGATACATATGTCCAGAAAGGTTTGCATCAGCTGCTACTTGCCAACCACTTAAGTAAATCGCTTTTAACCCAGCTTTTACTTGTTGCATCGCTTGGTTTCCTGTTAATGCGCCAAGTGCGTTAATATAGTCTTCTGTATGAAGCGATGTCCAAAGCTTCTCAGCACCACGACGCGCTAACGTATGTTCAATATCAATTGACCCGCGCAGGCGAATTACATCTTCTGCCGAATATGGACGTGTGATCCCTTTCCAACGCTCATCTAATTCCCAGCTTTCTTGTAACTTCTCGATTCTTTCGTTTTTCATTTGTTCCATCCCCTTTTCATTTTTTATAAAATTTCATAACCCGGTAATGTTAAAAATGGTACGAATTCATCATTTCGAACGAGATTTGTAAACAACGTTGTCGCCTCTTGGAATCTCCCTTTCTTAAAGGCTTCCTTACCAATCTCTCTTTCTATTTTTGCTAATTCTTCTTCTTTTAGCTCTTCCATTAATTCAAGCGTAATATTACGACCATCATTTAGTTTTCCACCTTCATGACGAATCCATTGCCATACTTGTGCTCTTGAAATTTCAGCAGTTGCCGCATCTTCCATTAAGTTATAAATGGGTGCTGCTCCCCGTCCGCTTAACCAAGATGCAATATATTGAATACCTACACTAATATTCATGCGAAGGCCCTCTTCTGTAATCGTTCCCACCGGTACCTCTAGTAAATCGTTTTCTGTTACACATATTTCTTCACGTTTTCTAAAAATTTGATTCGGTGTTTTCATAATGTGATTAAATACTTCCATTGCAACCGGTACAAGTCCAGGGTGGGCAACCCAAGTCCCGTCATGACCGTCTAAAGCTTCGCGCTCCTTATCAGCACGCACTTTTTCAAAAGCTGCTTCATTTGCTTCTGGATTATTTTTAATCGGAATTTGTGCCGCCATTCCTCCAATTGCTGGTGCATTACGGCGGTGACATGTTTGAATTACTTTCAAAGAATACGAACGCATAAATGGCGCCGTCATCGTGACTTGTGCTCTATCTGGTAGTAAGAATTTATTATGATTACGGAAACTCTTTAAAAAGCTAAAAATATAATCCCATCTTCCGCAGTTTAAGCCAGCAGAATGATCTTTTAGCTCATATAAAATTTCATCCATTTCAAACGAAGCGTGAATCGTTTCCAGTAACACAGTTGCTTTAATCGTTCCATTTGGAATGCCGATATATTTTTGAGCAAATACGAATACATCATTCCATAATCTCGCTTCTAAATAACTTTCCATTTTTGGTAAGTAAAAGTATGGGCCGCTTCCTTTTGCTAAAAGAGCTTTCGCATTATGGAAAAAGTACAAGCCGAAATCTACTAAGCTACCCGACATATTCTTCCCATCAACTTGCATATGCTTTTCCTCTAAATGCCATCCTCTTGGACGTACAATGAGTACAGCTGTTTTCTCATTTAATCTATATTCTTTCCCTTTATCATTTTTATGTGAAATCGTTCCCTTTACTGCATCTCGTAAATTGATTTGACCTTCAACTGCGTTTTCCCAAGTTGGTGCATTCGAATCTTCAAAATCCGCCATAAAAAGATGCGCTCCTGAATTTAAAGCGTTAATGACCATCTTTCTATCTACCGGTCCAGTAATCTCTACGCGGCGATCCTCTAAGTCTTTTGGCAGCTTGGCAATTGTCCAATCCGCTTCACGTATGTGTTTTGTTTCTTCTAGAAACTTCGGAAACTCCCCTGCATCAATTCTCTTTTGTTTTTCTACACGTTTTTGTAAAAGTTCTATGCGGCGCTCATTGAAATTCTCATGTAGTTCCTTCAAAAAACTAAGCACCTCAGGTGTCAATATTTCGTTGTACGCTGGTAACATTTCTCCAACGAGTGTAACCCGTGAAGTTTGCGTCGACATATTAGCATCCCCTTCTTAAACTGTTTTATAACAGATTTGATTTCATGTTTTATATTATATAACAAATCTTCAGAAAAGGAAGTTTTTTTTGAAAATTCATTTCATTTTTTTTCAAAACGCCATTCTTTCGTGCTTTATTTCATACAAAAAAGGCCGCTGTTATACAACAACGACCTTTTTGTATTATTTTTAAATTTCACTTTGACTAGTTAAACTTTATTACTGCCCTTGTTCCATATCATGCAATATTGCTCTATGTAAAAACTGTGCGTATTGTTCTCTTGTTACCTTCATAGACGGACCGAATTTACCTTCTCCGATTCCCATTGTAATACCATTTGTTTGTACTGCACTAATTGCATTCGTTGCCCATGAATTTGCTGAAACATCATTAAAGTTATGAGATCCCTTGGCCTGTAAGTCAAAAGCATTCGTAAGAACTTGTGCCATTTCCGCACGCGTTAACGTCGCCTTCGGTCTAAAGTTTCCATTCTCGTCTCCCTGGAAAATTCCCATTTCCGTTAAAGCCAATATCTCCTCGATAAAGCTTGTTGAATTTTCATCAATATCTCCATATGGGTTTTCATATTCATCTTGTTCTTCCATATCAAACACACGGTAAATTAAAGCTGCAACTTGCTCACGTGTTACATTATCCCCAAAACCGAATATTCCATCGCCATATCCCAAAATAATTTCTTGTTCCGCTAATTCATGAATTGCCTCATATGCCCAATGTCCTTTTGGTACATCTTTAAATACAATTGTATTTGTTTTTTGCAACGGTGCACTTTCCGCTTTTACACTGTTACTCTCTGCTGAGAATAACACCCCACCCATAATTGTTAATGCTGTAGCTGTTTTTAATAATTTTTTGCTCATCAAATTATCTCCCCAATATGTATATGTTTTTTTAAAAATATACAGAATAAATGGTATAGTGACAATATATTTTTCGACACATTTCGTGACGGTTTTGTGAATCATATTACACATCATGTCTTTTTTATGGGGTTGATTATAAAGCTTATGTATAACATTAAAAATACAAATAAACGAATAATAATTCTTTTTTAAACAAACAAAAAAGCACAAATATTTCTATTTGTGCTTTCATATTTCACTCTATTTCCAATCCTCTTTCAAATGATAATTAATAATCGCATTATTAATAAACTGAGCATATTGTTCTCTAGGTACAGGGCGATTTAATTCATACATGCCATTCCCAGTTCCTCTTACAACATTATTAGATTGTAGCGCACTAATTGCATCTTCTGCCCAGTGGCCTTTTGGAATATCTTTAAATGTATGTTTTTGTTTCGTTTCAAAATTAAATGCTCGTTTTAAAATGACAGCCATTTCCGCTCTAGAGATTGGTGCTTTCGGCCTAAAATTCCCTTGGCCATCCCCTGTAAAAACACCACGTTTTGTTAACGCCAAAATTTCCTTTTTAAAAGTTGTTGTACTATCAGAAACATCTTTATATGGATTCGCTACTGATCCTTCTTCTTTTATCTCAAGTGTTCTGTAAATAGTCCCAGCTACTTGTTCACGTGTTATAAGATCACCAACACCATACTTCCCGTTTCCATACCCTAATATAATTTTATGATATGCTAAATCCATAATAGCATCATATGCCCAAAATCCGTATGGAACATCTTCAAACACAATCATTTGTGGATACTCTTCCGCTTTTACAGGCGTCACATTCGTCCCTGCAAATATACCTCCTGCCATTGTCGCAATCATCATTACACCCAATATTTTTTTCTTCATTATCCTCTCTCCCTATTTCATTCAAATAAAATGAATTTCATTGTTTCAGGAGTACTCTTTTTTGGTGAATGTAAGATAAAATGCAAATCTTCTAGAAGAAATATTTCCACTACCTTTCTGCTTTATGCCTCCTTCTTTCTTTTTCAAAAAGGAAGTTGTCACCTCTAAGGTGTTATGTACTAAAACATTCTACAATCTCTTTATAAACTCCTTTTCACTTTACAACTTCCCTTTATTGGCGCGTAAAGGAAATACCTAATGGAGGTTACTATATTCATGATTTATATTTCAGAGTTAGCATTCCCCTTCACTGATAACTCGCCTTCTCTTCCCTTGCGAAAAGTTAGTGCCATCCCTACAAATATAAGGATAATCCTTATTACTTGCATCTAAATCCGGTCTAATAGTTTGGCAACAGCAGGATCTAAAAACACTAATACAGAAATAATTCTCGTCGATAAACCTCTTACACTGTCAAAAAACAAGTAATATACAAATCTAGTATGTATAAATCATCGCCTTGAAAATGCCCGAAGTCTATGAATAGTAGCAATAAAAAAAGCATCCTTTTTTTATTAAAAGAGGATGCTTTTTTTATATTTATTAACACTCAAATATGCTACTACTTTTGAAGAGTAAATTGGGCAACTATTTGTTTTAATTTTCCTGCTGCGTTATGCATATGTTCAATTGAAACCGAAATCTCTTGAACAGATTTTTCTTGCTGTTGAATAGACTCTTTTACCCTATCAGTTCGGTCAGATGATCTTTGGGAAATTTGAGCCATGTCTTCTGCAGAAGCCGAGATTTCCTCACTACTCGCTGCAATTTCATCTGTAGACATAGATACCGTTTGAATTTGCTCAGATACTTGTTGTACTTTTTCTGTAATTGTTCCAAATACTTTTTCTGTGTGCATTACTACTTGTGTACCTGCCTGTACCTCATTATCTACTTTCCCCATCATATGTACCGTATGGTTCGTTGTTCCCATAACTTGAGTAATAAGATTCTCAATTTGTTTTGCAGAATCACTAGATTGTTCTGCTAATTTCCGCACTTCATCTGCCACAATTGCAAATCCTCTACCACTTTCACCAGCACGTGCAGCCTCAATTGCGGCGTTTAATGCTAATAAGTTAATCTGAGAGGTAATACCTTGCATTACATCAATGATTTTAACAATTTCTTCTGATTGTTCTTTCATAGTCTCTACTTGTTTCACACCGCTATGTACCGAATTTTGGATTGTATCCATCTGTTGAATCATTTGTTTCATTAATTTGTTACCACTCTCTGCATCTAATGCTGATTGAGCAGATAATTCATTTACAGAGGATGATGTATTGACTATACTCTGCATTCCTTGTGTCAACTCTTCCATCGCACCCGCAGTTTGTTCCATTGCTTGCATTTGACTCTCTGCACCATTTGCGACTTCTTCAATATCCATAGTGATTTTTTTTGCTGCACTACTAGATACTTCTGACGCAGATGCTACTCCGTCTGCATATTGGAATAGAAGCTGAATATTATTCTCTACTTCTTGCATATTTGTTCTTAGCCCTGCAATCATCTCATTAAAATTACTTACTAATACACCTAATTCATCCTTAGCAGTATAATCACCATGTACAGTTAAATCTCCTTCTTTCGCTCTTTCCATCATACGACTAACCGTTTGTAAAGGAGCAACTATAAGCTTGCTAATAATATAACTTACTATACATATAACGATTGTAGTAACTACTACAAGAATGATAAAGGTAATAACGGAACGATCAATCATTTTTTGCGAATCTTTAAATACTTGGTCAGCTAAATTTGAAACATACGATTCTAGATCCACTGCATAACCAGCTAACTCTATTCCCTTCGGTTTTAATTCCTTCTGAAATTCATTTACCATTTGCGGCTCGTTTGTTGCCTTCGCCTTTTCAAATAATTTCTTATATGTATCTTTATAACTTGGTAAAGATTTCTTCATCTTCTGAAACAGTTCATCCTCTTGCTTACTTAAATTAAAACCATCATCATATTCTTTTAATAAAGAATCATATTTTTTAAGATCCTTTTCAATATTATTAATTATTCCCTCTTTATTTGCCACTTCATTTTGTGATGCCGTAATTAACTCTAATAAGTTATATTCTAGTGAATTTTGTGTGCGAAGCATTCCTTCTAATAAAATTGCAGAATATTGATAATCATCTACTACAACCTCTGTATCGTGCTTAATCTTATTAATAGAATTAATTGCTACACTGCTTATAATTACCATACCTAAAACTGCTAATGAAATAAGCGCTAATAATTTATATTTCACTTTTAAATTTTGTAAAAAATACATTTTTTCACCTTTATTCCTTTATATATAGATTTTTAGAATTTTATAGCTTATTATTTACAAAATCGCAATAAAAAGCAATGATAAATATTCCCAATATGAAACTTATATCTCTATAAAAAAAAGTAGCATAATAGCTACTCCTTTTTTCTTTGTTTCTCATATTGTTCAAACGTATGAATTCTTTCAAAAATTGGTGGGTGCGTGTATAAGAAAAATTTCACTAACGCAGGCGGATTCACTTGGCTTAAACTTGTTTTTGATAAATATTGAAAAGTTTTCACACCAGATTTTCCGTCCTTCGTCATATTTAAAGCATATTGATCTGCCGCTCTTTCTTCTATACGTGAAACATAGTTTGTTGCTGGTTGTACTGCAAATGAGAGTATAGAAGAAATTAAGAAAAATAAAGGTAAAATGGAGAAACATGCCACTTTTGAAATTTGCAATGTATCTCCCCATTTGCGAATACACATATTTATAATACGACTAATTAAAAACATACCTATAAACGATAGCAATACATAACTTGCAACGCCAAAATATATATGCTTCATAACATAATGCCCCATTTCATGGGCCATGATAAATAAAATCTCTTTATCTTTTAACTGCTTAAGCGTTGTATCCCACATTACAATACGGGCGTTAGGGCCAATTCCTGTTACGTAAGCATTTAATGCATTCGTTTTTTCTGACATATTTACTTCATATACGTGTTTAGCAGGAATATCCGCTTTGTCTGCTATCGCTAAAATTTTCGTTTCTAATTCTTTATTTTTCAGCGTCGAGAAGTCGTTATAAAGCGGATCAATAACGACAGGCTGTATGAATGTTAAAAAGATTGTAAATGGAACAGAGAGCGCCCATCCTGCGAGCCACCATCTCTTCGGAAATTTACGGATAAGCCATAATAGAACGGTAACTACAATTAACATAGTCGCATAACTTTCCCAAAAACCGATAACATGATCTTTTATCCAGCTTTGTGTGCTTTGCGTTGAAATGCCGTAATCAACGGACACTTTCCGGCCAATCCATTGCATCGGTAAGGCAAGCACTGTTGTCAATAATGATAAATAAAAGAAATAAATCGCAACTTGCAAAACACTTATTTTAGTCGTTTCCTTCGACCATTTCTCAAACTTTCTTGAAATACCTAGCACAAGTACAAATAATAAAATAATCCATTCAAGAGGCGTCGCTAAAAAGTATAGTAAATTTTTCACGCGCGAATAATCTTGGCTTAGCGTAAGCTCTCTCGTACTCATAAACGTTTCTGGATCTGCACTCGTTCCCTTATACATGTCCGGAATAAGTTCATGATTCCATCCAAATAAATACCAATATATAAGTAACGCAAATCCAACGTACAAAAAAAGCGACCAACCGATAACCTTCCTCACGCTATTCCCTCCTCTATGCTGCCTGTCTATTATTATTGTAAGTTCGTACACGCTAAATTAGAACAAGCTTATTATGTGAATTGCTCGAGATCCTTTTATTTACATAAAAAAACTCTTCTACACAAGAAGAGTTTTACCTATCTTTAAACACTTTCTTTAGTTCATAATCCGGAATAAGGATCGCACGTACAAACCAACACACGTACCCTACTTGCTTTTTAGATAACATAAAAAGCCTCTTTAAGGAAGTACATCTATTAATAAATTAAAATCTTGTAAAGAGAAAGAACTATATTTCATAATACCCTGTACAGCTAAAAGTAAAACAAGACCGATCACACACATATAATTAACGCTTTCTTCATTCTTTTTTTCAGTAACCACTCCACCACTTATACATAAAATCCCTAGCAAATGAAGCGCTAAATACATGAAAAAGTAAGCTTCCTCCCAGCGCAAAATAACATTTACTGTCGTTATTAACACTAGACTAAGTAAAATCAAATAAAAAAACTTATTTGATGATATCGTTTCATTCATATAATTTTATACATCCCTTTCAAATTTCGAATTAATGATGTTTCAAAGCTATAAAGTAAATGATTATTTTCATACCATAAAACAAAAGGAAAGCCACCATTACTTTCTCGAATACTTTATGAATCCACATATACTTCTCTTCATTCTTTCTGAAGATGCGCTTCATCATTTCTTCTACAATTAGACCAAATATTAGTAAAACCCCGAACACAATAAGAAGAGAAATAATATTTTCTTTTAAATGAGTACTAGAAAATAAGTACTACTCTGGAAACACAATCGTATCTACTACAGGTTGAAGCCAATGACAAACGCTTTTATCACACATATCTGTAATAGACGTAGCATCTATAATCTCTTTTAATATTTTTTCAACCGTCTTCTTCATCTCATTTACTCCCCACTATATCTGAAAAGCTCTTTTCCTGCTCTGCATATATAACTGGCACTTCTTTACTCCAATATTTACGATTAACAAATAAAAAGATAAGTACTAAGTTTAATCCTGTTATAAAAATAATAAGTCCAGGAAAGAATGTCGTATAATTTGAGAAATCGGCAAAACTCATAATTTTTTCTCTACTTATTAAAAAAGACGCACCCATTATAAATGCATTGTTTAACATATGTATTGCAATTGGCATGAGTAAACTTTTCGTACGAATATATACGATTGATAATACGATGCTGAATATGGCTGCACCGAGGAAATCAACATGTAACAACGCAAACAATATTGCTACAACGATGGTCGCTATGCTCGTTCCCCATTTTGTTGCAAAACGTTGAAGTAAAAATCCGCGAAAAACAAACTCCCCGATAATTGGTGCGATGAATACGACCCTAATGACTTGATATACATATCCCCCAGTACTATCTATAATCGGTTCATGCAATGCATTCATAATAAAGTCCGGTGTAATCCATGCAAAACTATACATATACAAAATAAGATACCCGTAACTAAACATGCACAACATAACCGTAATGTATAAAACTTGCACCAAGTTAAATGTTTCATTTTTATTAACAAACAATGAAAATGAAATGCGATGCTTTCTATACTCATAAAAAATCCATACGATCGGAAGGATATAGAATATAAGGATATTGATAAAAGAAGAATTTTGTATATGAAATATACTTGTTAGCAAATCGCCACTACTTCTCGCTATTAAAATTAATAGTGCAAATACAATTAAAAAATATCTAGCTCGCATCACTTGAAACGGATTCACACTCATCTCCTCCCCTATGTTACTTTTATCATATCATTTGATTCTTAATTTTTTGCGAAAGAAAACCTTAAAATTTCCTTAAAAATTCCATAAGTTACAAAATGATGATATGATATTCGAGAAAATTAGGAGGGATTTTTATGTACCAAGCAAATATTTTACTTGTTGATGATGAAACAGCAATTTTACAATTACTAACTACCATTCTTGAAAAAGAAGGTTTTTCTCATATTACAACTGCAACATCAGCTGAAATAGCTTTATCTCTAACTAAGCAAAACAATTACGATTTAATTATTTTAGATGTAATGCTTCCTGGACAATCCGGTTTTGATATTTGTCCAATCATTCGCCAACAAACAGATTGTCCAATTTTCTTCCTATCAGCAAAAGCATCTGATTTAGATAAAATATCCAGATTTTCATACGGTGCGGATGATTATATTACGAAGCCCTTTAATCCATTAGAAGTAGTAGCACGTATGAAAGCACAGCTTCGGAGACATATGAAACAAACCGTACCACACGAACAAAAATCACACTCGATTTCATTTGGCAGATTTGAAATTGATCAGCACTCTGCAGAACTGACAGTGGATGGTCACATTGTCGAATGTTCCGCTCAACTCTTTCAACTACTACTCTTCTTTTGCGAGAATCCGAACTACGTATTTTCGAAAGAGGAAATATACGAAAAAGTTTGGGGAGCACCTGCCTATAATGGCGATGACAACACTGTTATGGTCCACATTCGAAAACTACGTGAAAAAATTGAACACGATCCAAGTAAACCAGAATATATAAAAACCGTTCGCGGGCTTGGTTATAAGTTCGTTACAAAGTAGGGTGACGATATGAATTTTAATAAACGACTTATTATTCAATTTATCATGCAACACGTTTTTGTTTTAGTTACATTACTTATCGCTGTAGTTGCTGCTTTTACTTATTTAATTTTTCTTCTTACTAGTACTTTATACGAACCTAATATTCCAGATTCTGATAGTTTTACAATTTCAAGATACATCTCTTCAGAAGATGGGCATATTTCGTTACAATCTGAAGTGCAAGATTTAATAAAGGAGAAAAATGATTGGCTCCAAGTTGTAGATGAAAACGGAAAAATCCTCTACCACTTTAATACACCAAATGATGTTCCGAATGCTTATACGAAGACATCTTTAGTCGCATATATACAACATCATATCGAAAGTAATTATAAATTTACATATTGGGAAATTGAATTAGAAGAAAAGAAAGTACTTGTTATTTATGGTGGTATGTTAAAAAGCAATGCGTTACTGACAGCAATTCAAAAGGATCACTCCTCTTTAACGATGGATTCGTTCACATTAACAGATCAAGAAAAACAGTTACTGTCTAAAGAAAAAGCAGCACTTCAAATATTTAATCAAAATGGCGAAGAGGTTTTTGCCTATCCAGCTGGAAAGAAAAAAACATTTTCAGCAATACAAATCGCCCTTAATGAAAAAGAACCGTGGAATCATAAAGAAAACACGTCTAGCTTTTACGATGCAAATAGTGGCAACCTTCTCGTTGTGACTGCGAAAAATGATCACTACTATCCAGATGACGAAATTGAAGATGTATTTACTAAGAAGTTTCTCATCGGATGCGGATTAATCCTTCTTATCGTATTTGTTTATTTAGTCATTCTTTCTATTTGGTACGGTAATAAATTCGGGAAACCGTTATTACATGCGATGCGCTGGCTTAAAAATATCGCTGGTGGAAAGTATGAAGAACCCATTAGTAAAAAAGGAAAACCTGTCAGGTTCCGGCGATCTGGTAAAGAAAAATGGTCATTCCGTTTGTTTAGAGATGTAACAAGTTCACTAGAACACCTTTCTATTACACTCAAAAAAAACGATGCGATGAGGCAAGTACTTCAGCAAACACGAGAAGAATGGATTACCGGTCTAACGCATGATTTAAAAACACCACTTAGCTCTATATATGGCTACGCATTATTACTCGAATCGAATCAATATAACTGGACTGATCGTGATATTCAGCAATTTGGTAGTGTTATGAAAGAGAAATCTCAATATATGACGACATTAATTGATGATTTAAGCTTAACGTATCAATTAAAAAATAACAGCCTTCCTGCCCAACACGTAAACGTTGAAATCAATCAGTTCGTTCAAAAAGTGTTATTGCAATTTATTAACAATCCAACACTCCAAAATCAAAATATTGAATTCGTACCGAGCTCAAATAAAATTCAATATTTCATTGAAGAAAAATGGTTCCAGCGTATTATCGAAAACTTACTAGTAAATGCTGTAAAACATAATAATGAAACAACTACTGTCATCGTAAAACTATCACAAAACGCTAATTCCTTTACACTCTCCATTTCAGATGATGGAAAAGGAATGGATGAAAAAACGAAAGAACTTCTATTTGAACGATATTACCGCGGAACAAACACAGAAGAAAGCAACATCGGAACTGGACTTGGCCTAGCCATTACAAAACAGCTCGTTCATGCTCATAACGGAACAATTTCCGTTGATAGCGCACTCGGAAAAGGAACGACGATTATTCTTGTATTTCCGTTTCGTTCGTAGGAAAGACGCTATGTGGCGTCTTTTTTCTTTCCTGGGATAATTTTACAGTAATTGAAATTATGTGGATCGTTTTTTTGAGGTGTTTTAGAGGTATATGAAATTATATCGGCGATTTTTTGAATATATCGGCGCAACTCGAATTATATCAGCGATTTTCTAGATATATCGACTTACCGACAAAAACCGACAATACTAACCTGCTTCCTCTACTACTATACAAATTAAAAATAACCCTTCATAACTCACTATGAAAGGTCACTCCGTATTTCAGCTATTTCCCTACTAACACAAACACATTCTCATCAGGTGCTTCCATTACTGCAACATGTCCTGATTCTGTTGGAAATGGTTCGCGAATCCATTTTACATCTTTATTATCTTTTAAACTTTCATAAGTTTGTTGCACATCTTCTACTAATACTTCGACTTCCGTAAAATTAATATCCGGATGATTGCTTATTACTAACTCCGAACTTTTCTCATCTGGAAACTTCAATCCTATTAACGTCCAAATAACCCCTTCTTCTAATTCTCTTTCTATCATCCAGTTTTGCTTCATTCCCATTTCTTTATAAAAAGAAACTGATCTTTCTATATCCTTCGTATGTATAGATACACATTCTAGTTTTTTGAACATTTTCCTATTTCCCCTTTATGAAAAAGCGAACCATCTCCCAATAATTCGCTCTTACCCTATTATTTTTTCTTCACCGGTATCCAAAGCTCTACTTGTGCAAACTCACTCTTATCTTCGTGGCAACGCTCATCGTATAATTCAAACTCTGTAACGCCGCAATGTTCATAGCCTGAATGCGGGAACCATTCTGAGAATACTGCATTCCAAGTTTGGTGAATAGACGATACCATTTCTTCATGAGGAACTTTCGGCGTTGTAAATACTGCATATGTTGCTGCCGGGAAAGTACGCTTCGCAATTTCATTTGGTACATTTTCAAAGTCTGTAACTTCCATTCCGATAATGTAAGTGAAGTCCCCTGTTTCTAAATTAAAATCAGTACATAATCCAAGCTCTACCCATTGGCTCGTATCTTTACGATTGGGAATTGTTGTCCCAAGATCTTTTTGTAAATATTCTTGCCAAAATACTGGAATGTCTTGATGGTTTTTCCCTTCTTTACTTGTCGTCTTCAATTCATAACCCGCCACTAAAAATTCTGGTTTATTTACAATACGATATTCCATTTGTATGCCCCCTAAATACGGATTTAATTTTCTTTGCTTTACATTCACTCTGTAATACATCGGTGTTTCGATTTCTTGTTTTCGATATTCACTCGGTGTCATTTGAAATAATTTTTTAAAGGCTCTCGTGAACGTTTCGTGAGATTGAAAGCCATGTTCAAACGCGATATCAATAACTTTTTCATCCGTATGAGAAAGTTGATAAGCTGCCCGGGCTAACCTCCTCTTTCGAACATACTCCATTACTGTATCACCTACTAATGCCTGAAATACACGGTGAAAATGCGACTCAGAAAAACCTGCAATGCGAGCTAAATTACGCAGCGTTTGTTTTTCCATTACATCTTCCTCAATATAATCAATTGACCTTTGAATTTGTGTTTCATAGCTTTCCATCTCTGTTCACCCGCCTTATATGTATTATGATAAAAGAGAACGCAATCCAATTCTTGACGTTTTTTACTATAATTCCATAAAAAATTGTAACTTTTTTATATGTATTTCGTTGTTATGTATGAAGGGAGGGAAATTAGTGAAACGCAAACAATCATTAGAAGACATTTATTCAGATCATATGCATGATTTATTTCGCTATCTTCTCTCCCTAACCGGAGATTCTCATTTTGCTGAAGATCTCATGCAGGAAACCTTTTACCGCATGCTCGTCCATATTGACTATTATAAAGGAGAAGAAATTAGGCCGTGGTTATTTACAATTGCCTACAATGCCTTTATCGATTGGTATCGTAAAGAAAAGAAATATAAAACAACAGAAGTTGCAGAATTCCATTTACCAAACGTTCCAAGTACAGAACATGAATATTTCGTAAAATTTGAGATTGCTAGTTGGTTAGAAAGTTTATCTTCTCTTCCGCTCGAAAGACGAAATGTCCTGCTACTACGAGATTACTATGGATTCTCCTATAAGGAAATAGCAGAAATGACTGGTCTCTCATTAGCGAAAGTAAAAATTGAATTACACCGCGGACGAAAAGAAATGAAAAGCATAAAGGAGTGATACGGATGGGGTGTACAGAATTTAAAAAACTATGGAAGAAGTATGAAAATGGAACGCTCACGCATGATGAACAAGAACTGTTAGAAAGTCATATTGAGTCATGTGAAGAGTGTGAAGCTTACTTAGATGAGCTGTTAATAAAAACAGAACCAATTAAGAAAAAGTTACCTCCAAAAGATCTTAAAGTTCCTTTTTGGAGGATTAAGTGGAAACATCGTTTACAAACGTTTGGTTTTATATTATCAATTTGCATCGTTATCTATATAATCGGCGGGGTATTATCAGCCTTTTATTTTCAAGCTAATAATGATAAAAGGCTAGAAGAAATTAGAGAGGTTCCTTCCCTTGCACTTGAAGCAACGATCCCAAATAGCCGTGTTATGGGGGGCGGAACAAGTGTAGAAGCTTTTTTCCGTACGAATAGCCAATTTGATTTAGTACGAACCGTCGGTAAAAAAGAAATGCCCCTCGGTACAATAGAAACAAAAAGCTTCTTATCATCTGTAGATGTTACGAAGCGAACTTGGATGAATCCGTTCTATCAACCAAAACTCTTCTTTGTTCATCCAAAAACAGAGCAGGGTGATTATTTAAAGGATTCATCAAAAAAAGTATGGGATACACTTGCAAAAGTACATGATGGAACCGTTGCAGAAGTAGCAATTTCTTTTGATAAATCTTATACTTTAAAAGAATTAGAACCGCTTTTATATAGCATATTCGAGGCACAAGAACTCCCTCCAACTCCTTTATGGTACGCTTTAGATACAGGACAAGAAAGAAAAAATGTAGATGACTATATCCTACATGGCGGAGAAGCTATAGGGTTTCCAGAACATGTAAGATTCCTCGATAATGAAACTGACGGGCAGAAAACGCAAGAAGACAAAGTAACCGAAATGATGCGCGTCCTTTCTATCCATAAAAAAACGGTAAGCAAAATAGCAGCGCTTTCTGAGAAAGAATTAAACTTAGATAAACGTTATCAATATGTAAAGGATAACGGTGTAAAAGTATACGGAATTGTTATTACTGGCCCGTCGAAAGAGTTATTAAAATTACAAAACTCCCCGCACGTACGTTATGCGACTCTTGGAGATATTGAGATTTGGAATTGGTTTGATAATTAATAAAAAAGAAGTAGCGCTCTAAAAACGATGCGCTACTTCTTTTTTAATTCGAAATCACTTTCACATACATCCCTCTCACCGCTTTTTCATAAGCAATATCACTTATCTGTCTTATTTTTTCTGATACAACAGACGACTGAACAATTTTCCCTTCACGAAGTAACGGCGGATCAATAAGACGTACTTTATTTTTCTGATGTAGATCATAATCGTTTCTATCTTCTTTTACTTTTATATTTGAATGAACTTTGCTTAATAAAACTTCTACTTCGAGGTCATTACATTGCTGCAATTTCGAAATAAGCTCCTCATCTTCAAGAAGAAAATCATCTGCATGAATAATCCTTTTATGAAGAGCTACCTTTAACATTTTCGCTAACATATCATTTCCGTAAATATTCATTGGTTTCATAAAGAAATCGATTACTTCTTTGTAATACGTTTCTGTAAACCACTCTGCCATTTCGATACTTTGAAGGACCATTTTCCCCTCTACTGCGATGACATCCTCTAAAAAACTATGGACTTCTTCTAAAGAAATATACCCATATGTATACATATCTCGTAACGTATAATCTACTCGATCTGCGCATAATTCGGGCGCTGACCTTTCTAGTAATGTCCACTTCGAATCATCTAATAAAATATCTTCATAGTTATAACCATGCTTCGCAAGGATCGCTGGAATTTCTGAGTTTTTCACAACAGAACTAAATATCTCTTCATGGTAACTTTCATCTTCATTATCAAAAACGTAATCAATCACGTGGGAAAAAGCAGTATGCGATACGTCATGCAGTAAACCAGCGATCTGTTCTTCTACTGAACCACCTAGTTTTTTAACTAATAACATAACACCAACTGAATGATCAAAGCGCGTTACATTCCATTTCTCGTTCATTAAGTAACTTGCGCCTGCTTGATGAATTCCCTTTAGTCTTTGCGTAGGCTTACTTAAAATTAATTCTTCTAGCACTACATCCACTTCAAATTCTCCGTATAGTACATCTGATATGATCACTTACAATCCCCCTTTATTTTAATCGAGTCTTATAATCGTATCTCTTTTATGAAATTAGCACCAACATAAATATTTATTGTTATTTGTTTTTATTGAAAAAAATAGAGAGCCATCAGCTCTCTATTTCATAACCCCTATTCAAACGTAACTTCTACCTGCACAATCTCCGACCTACTACCAAGTCTAAGCGGGGGTCCCCAAAATCCAAATCCAGAAGAAACAATTGCGTGGAACGCGCCTTTTTGTGCGTATCCCCAGTCTAGCTCGTACATTCTTCTCGTTACAATATGATTGGGCGCCATTTGTCCGCGGTGCGTATGACCGGATAATAATAAATCTACACCTGCCGCTGCTGCTTGTTTCAACTCAAATGGCTGGTGATCCATTGCGATAACAGGCATCGATTTATCTACCGTACTCATTAATTGTTCAAAGCTTTGGCGATCTCGCTCTGTTTTATCTCTTCTTCCAACGAGATAAAAGTCATCTTTAATTGTAATCACTTCATCTAAAAGAATACGAATATCAATCTTATCCATCTCTTGTAAAAACTCTGGAACTGCTCTGCCGTAGTATTCATGGTTTCCTAATACGCCATATACGCCTAATGGTGCTTTCATTTGTTTCATGATTGGTCCCATATTCTTTTGAATGAACACACCTGGATGATCATCGATAATATCACCTGGCAGCAAAATAATATCAGGTTCCATCTCATTTACATGACGAACAAGTCTTTTTAAATGCGAAACGCCAGACAGTTTACCGAAATGCATATCAGAAGCCATCGCAATGCGTAAACTTTTACGCCCCTCTACCTTTTTCGGTATGTGCACTTCGTACTTTCTTACTACCGGACTATACGCATTAAATACTCCGTACGCAAAGATAAAGATAAATGCAGCTATCACAGCCGCCCCTGTCCAAATAATTGCTGCTTCTTTCTCCACTGAAAACTGTAAAAGAAAGACCATAATATCAGCTAATGGCAACAACATAAGTGCATATTGTATAACCGCAAACCAAATCGAACCTATCGTTCGCAGAAATGGCAGAAACTTAAACACTTGCACGAGAATGTACGCATATGAAATAAATGCGACTATGAAAGCATAATATCCCCAAGATTCCCAGCCAAATACCGCATGAAGCCAAACCCATCCGTTCCAGCCGATGTAAAACATAAGTAGTGTGTATATAATTAATACGGTAAATATATTGAGATAACGAAGATTCTTCACAGCCAGCCTCCTTATTGATTTCTTCTATTATAACTTGTTATGCACTTATAACGTAAATATTAAGCACTTCAATCTTCCCAATAAAAACATTGGTAAACATATCGTCTTAAAATTTTTAGGAACGGCTGTAATGGGCATTTTAGAGTCTTAAGTGTTGGATGAAATTCTATTATCTTTATCCTTCAAAACTCACCTATGCAATTATGCATATACATCTATTCCGTTTTATTTTTATGTTACGATATGAATGAAATACGACATATATCGACAAAGATAAAAGGAAGTGATTGTATGAAACGTTCTAAAACATATTTAAAATGTTTAGCATTATCCGCTGTTTTTGCTAGTAGCGCTGTAACTCTTTCAACACCTGCTGCTTACGCTCAAACGACGTCACAAGTTGTAACAGATATCGGGCAAAATGCGAAAACACATACGAGCTATAATACATTTAATAATGATCAAGCTGATAATATGACAATGTCTTTAAAGGTAACTTTTATCGATGACCCAAGCGCTGATAAACAGATTGCCGTTATTAATACGACTGGTAGTTTTTTAAAAGCAAATCCTACTATAAGTGATGCACCTATTGATAACTACCCAATCCCTGGCGCTAGTGCAACATTGCGTTATCCTTCACAATATGATGTTGCATTTAACCTTCAAGATAACAGCGCTCGTTTCTTTAACGTAGCACCTACAAATGCTGTAGAAGAAACGACTGTAACATCTAGCGTATCTTATCAACTTGGTGGCTCTGTTAAGGCTTCTGTAACGCCTAATGGACCTAGCGGTGAAGCTGGTGCAACTGGTCAAGTCACTTGGTCGGACTCTGTAAGCTATAAACAAACTAGTTATAAAACAAATTTAATTGACCAAACAAACAAAAACGTAAAGTGGAACGTATTCTTTAACGGATATAACAATCAAAACTGGGGTATTTACACACGTGATTCTTATCATTCTTTATATGGAAACCAACTGTTCATGTACTCTCGCACATACCTATATGAATCTGATGCAAAAGGTAATTTAATACCGATGGATCAACTTCCAGCATTAACAAATAGCGGTTTCTCTCCTGGTATGATTGCTGTTGTTATCTCTGAAAAAAATACAGATCAATCTAACTTACAAGTCGCTTATACAAAACACGCCGATGATTACCAACTTCGTCCAGGCTTCACATTCGGAACTGCAAACTGGGTTGGAACCAACGTAAAAGACGTTGATCAAAAAACATTTAATAAATTGTTCACACTAGATTGGAAGAATAAGAAATTAGTAGAGAAAAAATAAAGAAAACCGAACCGCCACTTAGATGACGGTTCGGTTTTTATTTAAATTACAAAATCCTCCGGAATAAACACCTTCACTTCTTTCGGCTGTACGTATACAACATCACCCGCTTGAATGCTGAGATGCTTGAACTGTTCTTTACTTATTTCTGCTTCTAAGTACTCATCTGTTCCATCTCGTTTTAATTCTACATATACGACAGGTCCGACTGCGTGAAAATAAGATACTTTTGCCGGGATTGCATCTACGCTTTGTTTCGCACGAGAGATTGATAAGTCATGCGGCCTTACGTAGGCTATTCCGTCTACGTTGGAAACGTGCTTATGCTCTGGTGCTTCTAGTTCGACCGACCCTACATTTAGCTTTCCTTTATGAACGCGGCCGTGAAATAAATTTACATTTCCTAAAAAGTCATATACAAACGGACTTGCTGGGTTTTCATATACTTCTTCCGGTGTTCCCATTTGTTCAATGCAGCCTTCATTCATTACAACGATGCGGTCTGCAACGTCTAATGCTTCCTCCTGATCATGCGTTACGAATACGCTCGTAATTTGAAATTCGTCATGTAATTTCCGGAGCCATCTTCGTAATTCTTTTCTCACTTTTGCATCAAGTGCACCGAACGGTTCATCAAGTAATAAAATTTTCGGTTCGACTGCAAGTGCCCGGGCTAGTGCAATACGTTGACGTTGTCCACCAGATAATTGCGCTGGATAACGTTTAGCAAAGCCATCCATTTTTACGAGCTTTAATAATTCTGTTACCTTTTCTTCTATCGCTTCTGCTGACGGTCTTAAGCTTTTCTTTCTTACTTTTAAACCGAAAGCGACATTCTCAAATACATTCATATGTTTAAAGAGCGCATAGTGCTGAAAGACGAAACCGACTTGCCTGTTTTTCACGTGAATGTCTGTTAGATCTTCCCCATCAAATGAAACAGAGCCTCCATCCGCTTCTTCTAATCCTGCAATAATGCGTAATAACGTCGTTTTCCCAGAACCTGACGGGCCTAATAAGGCAACAAGTTCACCTTTTGGAATATCCAAATGAATGTCTGTTAGTGCTTGAAATGTACCATATTGCTTCGATACACCTTGAATTTGAATACTCACCGTAATCCCCCTCTTATTGTCGTTTTTCCATTCGCCATTCAATCCAGTTTTTTATAACGAGTGTAAACACTGCAATTAATGACATTAACGTCGCTACTGCAAATGCTGCTGAAAATTGATATTCATTGTACAAAATTTCAATATGAAGCGGCATCGTATTCGTAATACCGCGCACGTGACCTGATACGACAGAAACGGCTCCAAACTCACCGATAGCACGGGCATTACATAGAATCATGCCGTATAAAAGACCCCATTTTATATTTGGAAGCGTAACGCGCCAAAACATTTTCCAGCCACTTGCGCCAAGTGATAAAGCTGCCTCTTCTTCACTTTTCCCTTGCGCCTGCATAATCGGAATTAATTCACGTGCAACGAACGGGAAGGTTACAAAGATTGTTGCGATAATAATGCCTGGTACAGAGAAAATGAGTTTCACTCCATGTTCAAGTAGCCATTCGCCAAGAGCACCCCTCGGTGTGAAAAGTAAAACGAATACTAATCCTGCGATAACTGGTGACACAGCAAACGGCAGTTCAATAAGAGAGAGTAATACTTGTTTTCCTTTAAACTGAAACTTTGTAATAAGCCATGCGGCCGCTACCCCAAATATCGTATTAAGCGGCACAACGATTAACGCAACGAGAAGCGTTAATCTAATTGCTGAAAATGCTTCTTGATCTGTAATAGCGGCAATGTATACATCCATCCCTCTTTCAAAGGCTTTTAGAAAAATAGTTATGAGTGGCAGTAATAGAAAGAGAGATAAAAATAAAACTGTAATCGTAATTAATATGCCTGGTACAAGCTTAGATTCTTTTTTAGCTGATACGCTTTTTACTATTTTCTTTTCTAATAATGTTGGTTCCATTTTCTCTCCTCCTATTCATTTTTTAGTTCATGCCTTCTACTCCAGCTTTGAATCATATTAATAAGAAGAAGGAAAAGGAGAGAAATAATAAGCATCACGGTCGCTACAGCTGTTGCCCCCGCATAATCATATTGTTCTAGTTTCGTCATAATCATCAGTGGCGCAATTTCTGTTTTCATCGGCATATTACCTGCGATGAAAACGACAGATCCGTATTCTCCTAATGCTCTTGCAAATGCGAGTGAAAAACCTGCAAGAAGAGCGGGAAAGATCTCTGGTAAAATGATTTTCACAAATATTTGTAAGCGGGATGCACCTAAACTCGAAGCTGCCTCTTCTACTTCTTTATCAATATTTTGCAGCACTGGTTGCACCATTCGAACGACAAATGGTAAACCGATAAAAGTAAGCGCAACGATAATTCCGAGTGGTGTAAAAGCTACTTTTATATGAAACAGACTAAATATTTTCCCAATCCATCCATTTTCCGCATAAAGCGTTGTAAGTGTAATACCAGCTACAGCTGTCGGAAGTGCAAACGGTAAATCAATAAGTCCATCTAATAGACGTTTCCCTGGAAATTTGTAGCGTACGAGCACCCAAGCTATTAATAAACCGAAAATGGCATTTACAATAGCAGCTGCAAATGAAGTTGTAAAACTAACTTGATAGGAATGCAACACACGCTCGTTCGTTATAACCCCAGCGAACTTCTTCCAACCTAACTGTGAAGTTTGAATAAATACGATAGAAAGTGGTATAAGTACGAATAAACTCATGTACAACATTGTAAATCCAAGCGATAATCCAAACCCTGGTAAAACACGTTTCTTCCTCATCCTCTTTCACCTCATCCCCCTTTAGCAGTACGCATTATTTTTGATAAATTTTATCGAATACGCCGCCGTCATTAAAGTGTTTCTCCTGTGCTTTTTTCCAACCACCAAATAGTTCATCTACAGTAAATAATTGAACTTTCGGAAATTGGGATGCATATTTTTCTGCTACTTTTTCATTGCGCGGACGATAAAAGTTTTTCGCCGCAATTTCCTGTCCTTTTTCTGAGTACAAATATTCAAGATACCCTTCTGCTACTTTTTTCGTTCCTTTTTTATCAACGACTTTATCTACAACCGCTACTGGTGGTTCTGCAAGTACACTAATAGAAGGGGTTACAATTTCAAATTTATCTTTTCCAAGCTCTTTTTGAGATAATAACGCTTCATTTTCCCATGCGATTAATACGTCACCAATTCCTTTTTCAACAAATGTTGTCGTTGCTCCGCGCGCTCCTGAATCTAATACTTCTACGTTTTTATAAATTTGGCTAACAAACTCTTTCGCCTTATCTTCACTATTATTATATTTTTTCAGTGCGTATCCCCACGCCGCTAAATAGTTCCAACGTGCCCCGCCTGATGTTTTTGGGTTTGGTGTAATGACAGACACACCTTTTTTCGTTAAATCATCCCAGTCTTTAATTCCTTTCGGGTTTCCTTTTCGAACAAGAAATACAATTGTTGACGTGTACGGAGTGGAATTATTCGCAAGTCGCTTCTGCCAATCTTCTGCTAATTGTTTTTTCTTGCTAATGGCATCAATATCATAAGCAAGTGCTAGTGTAACAACGTCTGCTTCTAAGCCATCAATAACAGAGCGTGCTTGACTTCCAGATCCCCCGTGTGATTGTTTTACATTTACTGTTTGCCCATGCTTCTCTTTCCAATACTTCGCAAAATCTTTATTGAAATCTTGATATAACTCCCTCGTTGGATCATAAGAAACATTTAAAAGCTCAACTGTTTTTTTATCTCCACTTCCTTCAGAATTACTAGTGGATGTTGCCGAACCACACCCTGATAAAAGTACAACTGCTGATAATAAAACACCTGTACTTTTCATAAACGCTGTCTTACCCCACTTTTTCATCGTTAAGCCCCCTTAGTTTATACAATAGAAAAAGGCACACAATATATTCACAAATGTGAACATTGTGCGCCTTCAGTTTATCTGATTAGCTTCTAATGTATTGTATTCGATTTCTTTTCATTTTAATTCTGTAATTCATATGTGTCAACTTGGAATTTGAATTTTCTTACTAAACTAAAATATTGGCATACTTCGAGCCCAATGATTTTTCAAATCAGCAAATTCTTTTGGTAACTTACTATTTTCATTCCATTCTAATTTATATGCATTTACTAACACCGTAGCCATTGATTCACGGTTCATTACTCCATTTTGATTAAAATTACCGTTCTTATCATTTTCAGAGTTCATCCATAATTTCACAAATAAGATATTGCACTCGCCGTAAGCGTTAATCCCTTCTGTTCTATGTATATCTCCTCCTTGTTGGTCATATGAAGCTTTAAATATATGGCACCACAGCTTAATCAATGCACAAAAAAATGAGGCAACCACCTTCAAAGATGGTTGCCTCATTTTTACACTTGCATCGCTTTCTCTCTCAATGCTCTTCTTAACAACTTACCAGTCGTATTCTTCGGTAATTCTATTAAAAACTCAATGCTTTTCGGCACTTTATATTTCGCTAAATGTAACGTACAGTAATGCATTAGTTCTTCTTCTGTTACGTTCGTTTGTTTCAGAACGACGTAAGCTCGCACTGCTTCTCCTAAGTTTTCATCAGGAACACCGATTACAACAACTTCCGCTACTGATTCGTGCGTATATAATACTTCTTCTACTTCACGAGGGTATACGTTATAACCGCCAACTAAGACGATATCTTTTTTACGATCAACGATATAGAAGTAACCTTCTTCATCCATTTTCGCTAAGTCACCTGTATATAGCCAGCCGTCTTTCAATGTCGCAGCTGTATCTTCTGGTGCATTATAGTATCCTTTCATAACGTTAGGTCCGCGAACGATTAATTCGCCGACTGCGCCGACAGGTACTTCTTCCCCAAGTTCATTTACAATTTTATTTTCTACATGCCAAATATTTGTGCCAATTGATCCTGGTTTACGAGGACGATCTAGCGGGTTGAAACAAGTAACTGGTGATGCCTCTGATAAACCGTATCCTTCTGAAACAATAACGTTAAAACGTTTTTCAAAGTTTTGCAGAAGAGCAACAGGCATCGATGCACCACCGGAAATACAAAGACGAAGCGTCTTCACATCTTCTGCGCTTGCTTCTTCAAATAAATATAAATAATTGTACATCGTCGGTACGCCAGCAAAAATCGTTGGTTCGTACGTGCGACAAATACGGAATACTTCTTTCGGACTAAATTTCGGTAACATTAAAATTGTTGCCCCGTTCACAATCGGTGCATTTACCGCAACTGTTAAACAGAACACATGGAACATTGGCAGTGCCGCAACGACGCGATCGTCAGCAGTAAATTGTAAATAAGACGCAACATCATTCGCATTACTATATAAATTTTTATGTGTTAACATAGCGCCTTTCGGTTTTCCAGTTGTACCTGAAGTGTATAGGATAACCGCTACATCTTCTTCATCTAGTTCAGGGCCTTCGTATTGTAAGTCTCCAGCCCCCACAAAACTAGTAAACGTTTTCATTTTTTCGGTTTCTGTATGGTTAAAATCTGATGAGGTTTCGCATATGATGATGTTTTCTAATGAAGGAAGTCTTGTTGTAAGAGATTGTATAACAGGTAGAAGGACGTCGAGTACGATGATTGTTTTTACATCTCCATTTTGTAAAATGTAATGCATTTCGTCTGCTGTATAAATTGGATTAACTGGAATAACAGTTGCTCCGGCTTTCATTGTTCCGTATAAACCGACCAAAAAATGTGGTGAGTTCCCAACAACTAATGCGACATTGTCCCCTTTTCCAATGCCCATTTCTGCTAAATTGCTAGAAAACCTTGTGACCATTTTGTTTAATTGGTCATAAGAGACCGACTGATCCATAAATATATAAGCCGGTTTATCCCCCTTCTTTTTTGCCGTTTCAGCCAAAGATTGAACGAGATTCACAAAAACCCCACCTTTATAAAATTTAGAATATTTAAAAATTCTAAATTAATTATATTAAAAGAAAATTAAAGTAGCAAGTGATATTCTATTAACTGCATATAGACAGATCACCTTCTCTTAGTTTGCTTTGGAAAGATAAGGGAATTTTATTCGCAAGTAATTTATGAAACTAGACCAGAAATCATTTTAGGATAATATGCATTCATCTTTTCTCTAAGTTTATTAAGTTCCTCTTTATTTAACGTCGTATGCTCTCCAAACAAGTTGATCGCGTCCGCTCCATCTGCATGAAAATACACCGTAACATATAATGTCGGTAACCCTGTATTGTCTTCATCTATTGAAAAGACGACATCTGGTGTTTTATTAACAGTGCTGAATGTTTCATTTCTTTTCCACTTCTTATTTTGAAACATGTCTTGTATATTATGTATCTTTCGTTTGTTATCTGTATGCGTAAAATATATAACATTATCCTCCGCTGGCTTTCCGATAGATAAAAGGGTACGACTTGAGGAAGTTTCACTGTTACACGCTGCAATCCCAATGACGAATCCGAGCAATATTACAATGTGTATGACCCTTTTCATATCGATCCGCCTCCTTTTCATATATATATTCCTTTATAAGAGGCAGATGTCCTGTAAGTATACATTTTGTGGTAAATGGAATTATATCGACAAAACTATAAAAAGAAAGAGGCTGCCTTTATGGCAGCCTCCCTCATTTTTAGAAGAATAAATGTAAGAAATCTTCTGTTGTAATGTTACCGAAGTAGCGTGCGATATCTACGCCTTCTAAAGCTGCAGTGAATGCATCTTTATCGAACTGAACGCCTGTTAGACGCTCTTCAATATCATGAACATCTAGTGAACCGAAGAAGTCGCCGTAAATTTTACATTCTGTTACTGTTCCTTTTTTCACTTCAAGACGAACATCAACTTGTCCAACTGGGAAGCGGTGTGAATGTTGTAAGTTGAACTTCGGTGATTTTCCATAGTTCCAATCCCAATTTTGGTAACGTTCTTCAGAAAGTTTATGGATTTCTTTCCAATCATTTTCTGTTAATTCGTACGTTGGGATTTCTGTTTCTCCTTCGAAAATTGTTTCTAGAAGAAGTTGTCTGAACTCTTCTGTCGTCATTTCTTCGTTTAGAAACTCTGTAATGTTCGCAACGCGGCTACGGATTGATTTAATTCCTTTTGATTGAATCTTATCCATTTTTACTTTTAATGCTGATACGACGTGATCGATTTCAGAGTCAAATAGTAACGTACCGTGGCTGAACATACGACCTTTCGTTGAGAACTGCGCGTTACCTGAAATTTTTCTGCCTTCAGCTAAAATGTCGTTACGACCACTTAGTTCTGCATTTACACCTAATTTACCAAGCGCTTTCGTTACAGGCTCAGTAAATTTTTTGAAGTTGCTGAAACTGTCTCCATCATCTTTTGTAATAAAACTGAAGTTTAAGTTTCCTAAATCATGATATACTGCGCCTCCACCTGATAGACGACGAACGACATGAATACCTTTTTCTTTTACGTAATCTGCATTAATTTCTTCTACTGTGTTTTGGTTTTTACCAATGATTATCGAAGGCTCATTAATGTAAAACAGTAAATATGTTTCGTTAATATCTAAATTCTTCACACAATATTCTTCAATTGCTAAGTTTATTCTAGGATCTGTAATTCCTTTATTATCAATAAATAACATCGTATCACCTCATGAGTTCCATACGTAACCACTATGCGCTAACGTAATATGGCCACTGAAAATTTGTTTTGCTTCTGTTACTAAATCAGATGGGTTGCCTGTATGCGGTAAGTGCGTTAATAAAAGTTCTTTTACATTTGCATCTTTCGCAATACTTGCTACTTCTGTACTATTCATATGCCCTGCTTTTGCAGCCTCTTGATGTGCATACATATTACACTCACAAATGAAAAGATTAGCATCTTTTGTGAATGGAATGAATTCAGGAATATAACTTGAATCAGCGCTGTATACTACAGCATCATCTCCAGCTGTAATACGCATCGCAAAGCATGTAACAGGATGAACAGTTTTTAAGAACGAAATCGAGAACGGTCCAACTTGAAGTGTTTCTTCTGGATTGTACGCGATTCCTTTCGTATGTCGTTCATGTGTTAAAGAATGGAATCCATTCTCGTCAAACGTATGACCGTATATTGGTAATTCCGGTAGTTGCCTTGTTGTCGCACTCGTAATTAATCTCGCATATTGCAATACCCCAATGTCCGCAACATGATCGTGATGATAGTGTGACAGTACAACTGCATCTATATCAGATGGTGTTATATATTTTTGAAGCTGTGCTAGTACACCACTACCACAGTCTACAAGTAAACGAAAACCATCGTGTTCAAACAAATACCCCGACGTTGCTTCTCCCGCTTCTGGAAAGCCGCCCCAAAAGCCGACAACAGTCATTTTCATATGTATCCATCCTTTCTAAAACCGAGTAGGAATGCAGTTTTTCTCCGTACTTGAGAAAGTTTTTTACTTACATCCTACATTGTTAACTATAATCCATTTCCTAAACTTTTTCATTAATTTTCAATTTTGTTATAAAACAGTTGTTGACTTTTATTTTTTGTACTAATACAATAATAGTAAGAAATGGAAATGGAGGGATTGACATGATCGATCAACCAATGGAGTTTTTCAGAAATTTACCGACGAAAACTTGTGCGCACTGTGGGAAAGAAATTGATGAGCAACACGAAGCATACCATAACAAATGTGACGATTGCGTTCACGAAGAATAGTAGTTTGTGAACATAAAAAAACCTAGCAGACATAGTCTACTAGGCTAATAACATCTTATCCTTCATCGTTGAACCTTTCACCAAGAGCTCCAGTTCAAACTCATACAATTCTTTTTTTCGATAATTTTTCGTATGGATTTTATCCATCATCAGGTCGACAACTTTTCGGGCCATTTCATCAATTGGCTGTTCAATTGTCGTAATACCTGGTTCTGTAATCTGCGATAATATTTGATTATCAAAACCGATAACAGCGAGATCATCTGGAATGCTCCAGTTATGGCGTTTCGCCTCTGAGATAATTCCAGCTGCTACCTCATCGCCTCCTGCCAAAATCGCGGTAGGATTTTTTTTGTCCTTCAATACTTCATGGAATATTCGTTTTCCATCTTCCCAGGAGAAAGCGTTTTCAAGAAAGTCAATCGCTTCTACTTGGCGGCTCTTCTCAGTTATTGCACGTAAAAAGCCCATTTTTCGCTGCTGGCTAACGACTTTGGTTTCGTTACCACGGCAAAAAATAAGATTACGATATCCTTGATCTAACACATGCTTCGCAGCTATGTATGCTCCTTGCGCATGATCAAACTTCACTGTTGGAATATTTGCTTCCTCAATATATTCATTACACAACACGATTGGACCGTGCTGTAAGTATGGCTCTACATCTTCCCACGGATTTTCTAGTGAACATAGAATAATCCCATCTACTTGTTTCGTAGATAATAATTGTAAATACTCCATCTCTTTTTCCGGTAAATATCTTGTTTGACAAATAATCAGTTTATATTTATGTTCAGAAGCAGCAATCTCGATTGCCTCAATAAATCTACTGAAGAAAGGATTTGTAATCCTTGGAACTAGCACCGCAATTGTTTCCGTTTTTTGTTTACGAAGCCTTCTCGCCGCAGAATTAGGAACGAAGCCTAAATGCTTCATTGCTAATTGAACCCTTTTTTTCTTCTCATCTGAAACATATGGATGATTATTAATCACCCTAGAAACCGTTGTCCTTGATAACCCCGCTAATTTCGCCACGTCCTCTATAGTCGACACGAAATTCTCCCCCTTTGCATGAAAACGTTTTCTTAAATTGATTATATAGTATATTATTGGAAACTGCAATATCGGTTGTTATGATTTTACTATATTAATATTATACATAGGAAAAAGTCTGTTAATGCAGGGGCAATATACTACTTTTAGAAATTTACGTTATGTACATTCCTTTTCTTAATACCATATATCCTTTATTCAATATAAAACCCCATCAATACGTCATCTCCATATGATCCATCTTCATACTTTATTTGCTTTCGTTGTCTCCCTTCTTCTACAAAACCCATACGTTTGTACACTTTAATTGCCCGATCATTAACAGAAACTACACCTAAGCAAATTTTCTCTAAACCTTTCTGCCCTTTCGCCCAACTAATAAGAAATTCAATTAATTTCGTGCCGATGCCTTGATTACAATACGCCTCTTTAATCCCCATTCCCATTGTGCCTGCGTGTTGTAACCGTTCTAGTTCATATCGGTTGAAAAGTAAAAAGCCAACTACCTTCCCATCTACTTCATACACGATATAAAGATTACCTTTCTCATTGCTTTTCCGTATCTTTTCTCTTTCTGCATTACTATCATTCGGTAACTTCTTTGGGGATACTATGAAAAATTTTGTAGTAGTTTCCGATAATATAATTTCTTTTCTAATATTCATAATTGCTTCTGCATCAGTCTCTTTTACTAACCGTATCATTGAATCACCTCGTACTTTTTCTTTTTAAAAATAATATTAAAACTATAAAACGTCCAATATGCAATATTACATATTGAGAATCTTTTTACTCTTGATACAATATTCATACATCAAAATAAAAGGAATGTATGGAATGAACCCAATCTTAACAGCTGCAAAACAACTATTACATAAAGAAGAAAAAATTTTATCTACTTTAAAATGTTCACTTACTGGCTATATGATTACGCATAAAGTCCCGTATCCTGGCATGTTACTTGCTACTAATAGAAGACTGCTCTTTTTTAGCCAATATAAAAACACATTCATTGCCGAATTTGATTATGAAAAAATTCTATCCATAGAAACGAAGAGAAGAATCTTTGACAAAAAAATAATATTTTATTATGAAGATGAATATATAACGCTTGGATACATTACAAGTTCGAATGTTGAAGCTTTCATAGACTTACTACAAAGAAACAGCAAGACTAGCACAGGCTTATAATCAGCGGGGATCCCCTCGCTGATTCATTATTTTAACTCCTCCCACTTCGTCCAAACTTCTCTCCCGTTTATACGGTACATATTATCCTCTCTATCCATAAACCCCTGTACAATAAATTCACGTCTAATTGTACAAAAATCATCATGATATTGTTTTATAAATGTATTAATTTCTTTTTCTGTATATTGATTTTCAGCATTTAACTTGCTTATTAAATGCTCCAACAATACTAGTTTTTTCTTCTTTTGACCTGGAATCGATTTTAAACGATCCTCTTTATCGAAAAAGTTACGAATGGTCGTATCGCGGAATTTCATTTCACTTTCAGTCATTTTTTATCCTCCATCACTTTTTTTCTTTATCTTTTCACTTAAAATATCAATAAAGTAATATCCACCCATTAACACATAGTAGAACGTAAGTATTCCAAATGCATCTTTCATACTTGTATATACTTCTTTATCAAACAATATAGGTGAAAGGGCATAAACAAGAAAGATGATTAGCGGATTTACGATAAAATAATAAGTAAGATTGCCTCTCATCATATCAACTCCTCTACCCTATGTTTCTCTGTAAATTGTTGTAATTCCTTTTCTTTCGTTTCTATAGCTTTTAGAAAGATTTATAGATGAACTAAGGAAAAAATGCCCTCTATTAAAATAAAAAAGCACCAAAAAGGTGCTTTTTTTACGCTTCAACCGATTGATTTTCAGCAACATTTTTAAATTGTCGTTTGTGCATCAAAGTTAAGGAGGCGATTGTTCCAAGTGATAATACAACGATAAAGATCATGAGCATTCCTATGTTTTGCCACATGAAGTCAAAGTCTCCACTTGATACGACTGCTTTTAATCCTGATACAGAGTATGTCATCGGTAACCAAGCATGAAATGGTTGTAAAAACTTCGGAATCAACTCTAGTGGGAATGTTCCAGCACTTGTTGTAAGCTGCATAATTAATGTAATGATGGCGATAAAACGACCTGCATCACCAAAAGCTGTTACTAAACATTGAATTAATGCGATAAACGCTAAACTTGTAATGATACTAAAGAGTATGAAGTATGGAATGCTTTGTACTTCTACACCCAATCCGAACAGTAATATAACATCTGCTACTATCGCTTGAATAATACCGACTGATAGTAACACGCCGAACTTACTAATAAACCAACTAAATCCTGATTTCGGAACGCCAACTGTATCGCGTAATGGGTATACGATAGATAATAATAATGCCCCAACAAATAAACCGAGTGATAAGAAATACGGCGTAAATCCAGTTCCGTAGTTAGGAACTTCCGCCATTTTCTCTGTCTTCACTTTTACAGGACTTGCAAACATATCATACGTTTTATCTGTCCCTTTTACTTCCCCAGTTTTCTCTGCCCCTTCCCCAAGTTTCTCAGCAAGTTCACCTGAACCATCGTTTACTTTCACTAGTCCATCAGTTACTTTTCCTGAGCCGTCTGCTAGTTTATTTACGCCGTCGATTAGCTGGGTCGAGCCCGTTGACATTTTATTTAAGCCACCATTTAAAGTACCTAAGCCAGTTGTTACTTGGCTTGAACCGTCTGCCAACTGCGTTATGCCACCTGTCATTTGGCTTGTTCCTACAGATAATGTACCCAAACCGCCGGTTACTTGGCTTGAGCCATCTACTAATTGATTTACTCCTGCAGATAATTGACCTAATCCTGCTGTCACCTTTCCTGATCCGCTTTGTAATTGCGTTATCCCATCAATTAATTGAACTGATCCATCTTTTAATTTATCGGCACCTATTTTTGCATTATCTAATCCCTCACCAAATCCATAAAACTTACTAACAAATTCATTTTGAGCATTTGTTAGTTTCTCAATACCATCTGCTAGAGTTTTTACTCCTTCTGAATTTGGTAATTTATTTTGCAATCCACTTGTTTTTTGATCTATTTCGCCTTTTAATTGTTTTACTTCTTCATTTAATTTATTTGTTCCACCTGCTACTCCAGTAGCTTTTTGCTGAACTGTCGCTGTGCTTTTTACGGCACTTGTTATGAATGGTTGTAACTGTTCTTGATATTCTTTCGGTAAACTCTCAATTTTCTTTTGTAAATTCGCTACCTCTTGCGCTGCATTTTTGGCATCTCCTGCTGTTGATTGCGTAAGTTCATTTAACTGATTTACATTCTCTCCAGCTCCATCTATTTTCTCATTTACTGCATTCAATATAGAAGGAACTTTCGACTGCATTTCCTCTAATCCTGCAGCAGAATTTTGTACGTTACTATTTAAATCCTGCAATCCCTTTTGAATCGCTTGAGAACCTTTCTCTAATTGACTTTGCCCTTCAACAAGTTTTCCCATACCATTTGATAGATTAGTTGTTCCTGTTTGTAATTCGCCGGATTTACTTACTAGTTTGTTCAAGCCACCAGTCACTTTCTCAGATCCATCACGCAATTCACCCGTTTTGCTATTTAACGTATTTAAACCGCCTGTTACTTTTCCGGAGCCATCTTGCAATTTCCCTATACCCGTCTGCATCTCACCTGTTTTGCTATTTAACGTATTTAAACCATTTGTTACTTTGCCTGATCCATCTACTAATTTATTAGATCCATCTGCTAATTTCTGAACTCCATCCTTCATCTCCCCAGATTTCCCTTGAAGTGTATGAAGGCCATCCGTCACTTTACTTGAACCATCATGCAATTCACTTGATCCGTCATGTAGTTCATTTGCCCCTTCCGCTCCATCTGCTAATCCTTTTGAGACGTCTTTAATAGAATCAAACATTTTCTCTACATATGTTTTCGTTAACGTGCTTGATACTTCAGTTTTAATCTTTTCAATAGCTGTTCCTCCAATTTGTGAAGATAAGAAGTTTAAGCTTTCGTTTGGAATGTACTCTAAGTTTAATGGCTTTGGATTGTCTTTTAGTAACGTTGTAGCGTTACTTGAGAAGTCATCTGGAATGCGCACTAACATGTAATACTTTCTACCTTCCATTCCTTTCTTTGCTTCTTTTTCACTTACGAACTCCCATTTAAAACTTTTATTATCTTTTAAATTATCAACGAGCCCTTTTCCGACCTCAATTGGTTTCCCATCAAATACTGCGCCTTTATCTAAATTGACTACTGCAACTGGTAAGTCATCTAACTGTTTATACGGATCCCAAAAGGCCCACAAAAACATCCCCGCATATAAAATCGGTACGAATAAAACCGCGATAATTGGAATTAATATTTTTTTACTTTTTATAATTTCCGTGAACTCTTTACGAAATAACTGATTCCCTTTCATAATTTCTCCCCCTTTTATAAAATGACCAAAACGTTCATATGGTCATTTTCACCCAAACAAAAAGGCTATACTTGTTCATACATATGCCTTATCCCCGAATTTATTACTATGCAACTTTTTCTCATTTTGATTATAGTTTTTCTATATCCCCCCTTAACTCAAATATATGACCGCATTGTTCAATTGGTCATTTTTTATAAAATTAAAAGGATTATCTTAGTTTGACAATCCTTTTAGTAAATAAAGTTCAAATAACTCTGCAATTTTTTCTTTTTCTAGCGGTTCATGATTTTTTTCCCAATCAAAGATAAGCGATACGTATAGGCGAAGCATAATAAATGCTGTAATTTCTGGATCACATTTGCTAATTTCACCTTTTTCAATCGCAATCTTTAAATACGATTGAATAACAGAAACGATTTCCACATCAACTTGTTGCATAACTTCTTGTACTTCTTTCGTTCCCATATCGCGCTCTTCTTGAATTAATTTAATCATGAGCTGATGTTCTTTTCTAAATTCCAAGATGCTATATAATGCTCTATGTACATTTTCAAAAAATGAAACATCTGAACGAATTGCACTTTCTGCAACTTGCTTCATTTCTGTAATTAAATTAGAAATAATTTCACCAAATAGCTCTTCTTTATTTTTGAAAAAAGTATAAATCGTTCCTTTTCCTACATTCGCTAACTTCGCTACTTGATCCATCGTTGTTGCTTTATAACCGAACGCTGAAAAAGACTTTGTTGCAGCTTCAATAATAGAACGTTTTCGATCTATCGCCACATTGTCACCTCCAAAAATGACCAATTGGATAATATAGTCAATCAGTACATCTTTGATATTACCACACGCTTACATTCTATACAAGTTCTCTTTTTATTATTTCCAGTATAAAAGATTTCAGTCAAGTTATATCATACTGTCCATAGTGTATCAAAAAGTATACTTGTATGGAAAGCTAGAATATATTCATAATAATTGCTGGCTAGATCCCACTAGAAATTTAATAAAATAGACAGTGTTCTTAAAACTAAAAGTTTAAGAACACTGCCTTTTATTTTGACATAGAAAGTAATATTTTCTCCATTTCTTTCTTAGTTAGCTCATCATCGATTATCTCTTCGTATATCTTTGTATCTCTTGTAAAAATATCATTCACTATGACAATTTGATACTCACTATTCTTACCTTGTGCTGGTACAAACATTTTAAGACCTCTTAACTTCCCCTCTCCATGAGAAGATTTATTATATACCATTCCTTTCCCATCTAAACTATAACTTTCTAGATTCTCTACTCCAGGCATCATATAGTGTAGCGGATCCTTACCACCATTAACATTACCATCCATATACATCCTTGACTGGTAAATTGTAAAACCATATTTTCCTTTTGTATATTCTGATTTAATAACTAATTCTACATCTCTTCCAAAATATGAGTCAGCCCATTCTCTCTTTAATTCATAACCTTCAGGTATATAAGTCGGCTGCTTAATTTGATACGGTACATGTTCTTTCGCTTCTTCTATAGTATATGTTAAAGACTTCTCCAGCTTATCTCCAAGCGGTTTTAATGTCTTCTCAATAGTAGCTAGTCTTTCTTGATCAGCTTTCTTCAAGCGTTCAGGTTTATATTCCTTTGTATCTCCATCATAATTCTCAGGCACATTTTTCTTAACCATTGCTTTTTTATGAATTTCTTGCGCTTCCTTAAATAATCGAACATACTGCTCAAATTCTTCTTTTGTAAAATTCTTTTCTGCCAAATACAAAAAATCTGTATTCTTTTTATATGACGTTATTGACATCCCCCATTCTCTACTTGCATTCTCCGGTGTACCTAATACTGTTTCTATCGCTTTTTCAAATGCCGCTTTAGATTGCTTTTTTTCTACAACTTTTTCTTTCTGTCTTTCATCTCCCTCAGTTATCCTTGCATTTAATAAAAATCCGCCCGCTATAGCTGCTATAGCAATCACTCCGAGTAAAGAAAGACGATACGATTTCTTTTGGAATTTTTTAATCATAATGATTCTCCTTTTTAGTGTTCGTTTATTTCTACTTAAATTTGCTAGGCTTGGTAATTGATAGGAATAGTGTTCTAGAAGGGTAATAATTGTATGACCGTATGCAATTTGTTCCTCTTTATCTATAAAAGTAAGTGCATATGCATCACAGGCTAATTCTTGATCTTCTCGCATACAAAAATAGGCGTACCAAAGAATTGGATTGAACCAATTTAATAGGATTAAACTGTACATAATCCAATTTACAGCTACATCGTTTCTCTTAATATGAGCTAACTCATGGTAAAAGACATATTGTAATTGTTGTTCATTTAATACTTTCATATGTTTTTTTGATAGTAATACTTTCGGGCGAAAGAAACTAAAAACCGTTGGACTTGCAATCTTTCCTGCAAGACGTAATGAAACTGCCTTCTTCATTTTCATAGACTGCTTACAGCGATTAAAAACTGTAGTGACCTGTTCGTCCGTAATATCCGGTTGTTTCTTTATGTAAGAATATAAACGTCTATTTGTAAGCAACGTGATGGCTGCTAATATGATTACCCCAGCTAGCCACACATACAAAGCAAGTTTGTATAAAGAAAATGTAGTTTGTTTTTCCAAACTGACTTTTACTTCCGGTTCGCTAGTTTTTGTCACCATTTTAGAATTTGATTCCAATTCCACTTTTCGGTCGCTTTCTATGTTCACTATATTCTCAGTAGCCGGCATATTTTTTGGAATAACTTCCGATACGCTAGAACTATAAGAAAGTAATGAGTAAATGCTATAAGAGCTATCTGGCGACCACGGTAAAAGGAGTCTTATCATTAATACGATCCACAGCATATATTGCCACCGGGGTGTTAATTTATTTCTAAATAGAACTTTTATACATAAAATAAATCCAACTAATATGCTAGCCATAAGTGACGTTTCTATAAGCCAATCAAAAAAATGAGGAAGGTATACATTTATAAGCGTGTTTATCATTTTTATCGATCCTTCCTCTTATTCTCCTCTGTCTTCTCATCTAAAATGCGTTTTAATTCATTAATATCTTCTGAAGATAATTTCTCCTCTTTTAAGAAATTAACAAGTAATGGCTTAAACGCTGCACCGCAAAAACGTTTTAGTAAAGATTTCGTTTCCACTTGCAAATAATTATCTTGTGATACTAACGGGTAATAAGCGTACATACGCCCTTTATCTTGATGATAAGAAACGGCTTCCTTTTGTACTAACCGATTAATTAATGTCCGAATTGTTTTCGGCTTCCAGTCCATTGCATCTTCCAGTTCTTCTATAATTTCATTCGCTGTTTGCGGAGAATTCGACCAAAGTACTTTCATAATTTCTAATTCTGCTTCAGATATTTTAGGTAATTGATTTGTCATAGTATATTTCACTCCCTCGTATTACATTTGTAATCTATAATTAAGATTACAAATGTAATACTTAATTGTCAACCATATTTTAGAAAAATTAATTTCAGCTAAACCTTACTTCACAACAACAAAATTCCTCTTTTTCAAATAATCAAATAAAAAAACAAGAAAATCTTTACAATTAATAGTAATATAGAAAATAGACAAGTTTATCAAAACAGTGGAGGCTTTTTCAGTCATGATGCGTGCACTTCGTTTAAATATAAAGCAAGCTTTTTGTAATCGTGTTTCTTTAATTATTATGTTTAGTGGACTAGCTCTTATTTTTATTTACCATTATTATTATGTAATTCGTTACATTGGGGATGGAACGGATGCGTTTGTAACAACAGCTTTTAAATGGATTGGATTTCGCGACAATGAAATGGATGTTTATTTATTATTAATGCCCGTTATTGCTAGTTTCCCCTTTAGTACAAGTTATAATTCGGATAAATCAGATGGTTTTAAACCGTTTGTAAGTAAAGGGATTTCTTTGTTCCCTTATTCAGTAACGAAATATATTGTTACATTCTTTTGTGGCGGACTTCTTTATACATTTCCATTCATCTTATCGTTATTATTTTGCAAATTAACCATTCCAGACGGAGAACCGACGGCTGGTTCAGGCATTATAAATGATAATGGGATGTTTGCAAACTTATATTACGAATCTCCCCTCACTTACATTACTGTATATATCGGAATTAATTTTTTATTTGCAGGTTTAATGGCCCTTTTAGGGCTTGCTGCATCTGCGTGGTCACAAAAGGACTATATGGCGATTCTTTTCCCATTTGCAGTTGCCTCCATTCCATACGTCCTGCTAAATACGATATTCCCTACAATAGGCGGAGCGCCTTTTCATTTATATGACCCAAAACAACCGTTGCATGGCATGTCGCCGTATATTTTAACGATGCAATGCACTTTCTTCCTTCTCGTTAGCTTAATTATGTATATACAAGGAGTAAAACGTGATAGAAAAAAATATAGAAGAAGGTTGCAAAGAAGAGAGCGGTGTAGAAAAGCGTTTCAAGTATAATAAAACCCTAATTTCCTTACTATATTGGAAATTAGGGTTTTATTTACTATTCACTTACGGTGTACCAGCCAATCCCCATAAAATAACAACCGCTACAAAATAAATCGCTTTAATCGCTACTACTAAACATAATGAAACAATTGCATATTTACTTAATTCTCTTCTTGCACCTATTAAAGTAAAAATAACCGCCAAACTAAATGTTATATAAGAAGCTGTTATATTAATTAAGTTATACGTAATATCTAGATTGCTTGTAAGTCCTGTTACATCAGCTACGAACTGAAGCATGACGATCGTACTAAAAAAAATTGCAAGCTGATTCATTAACTTTCCATTTATTTGTAACTGCATTGATGTCCCCCTTCAAAAAAACTAAATATTCAACCAATTTTATCATTAGATTACAAAAAAAGGAATCATCTCTTTATACTATTCTATAACAATGAAAAAAAAGAACGCTTAGTCACCTAAGCGTTCCTTTCTTTAAGAAGCTTTCTTCAAATCAATTTGAGCAAGTACTGGGTCATGGTCGCTTACACGTCCGTGCTCTTTCATTATGTTTGAGTTTAAGTGCACTGGATCTACAATTGTGTGCGGTGCGATATTATTTGTTACTAAAATATGATCTAACACTTGTGCATTTCCTTCGTGAATGTACGTGTAACGATTCTCTTTTGGCACTGTGTTTAACATATCTTTTAAGATTGTTCCCTCTAGTGTTTTTAGTGGTTTAGAGAATTCGAAATCGTTCATATCACCTAACACGACAACTGGTGCATTCGTATTCTTTTTCTGAATTCCTTGCACGAAATGATTTACTTCTTGTGCTAACTGAATTCGTTTGTCTTCACTTTTTAATACGAGCGGCTGCACTTTTCCAAATGGCGTTGCATCTCCTAGTTTTGAGTTTAAGTGATTTGCAACGACAACAATGTTTTGTCCTTGGAACGTAAATTCTGCCGCTAACGGTTTACGTGTACTTTCAAATAATGGATTTTCGTCTCCAATACGAACAACATTTTTATCAAGTAACTTTGGTACCGTCGCTAATTTCACGCGTGATGGATTATAGAAGAAGCCGACGCGAATATTCGCTCCTGGTGCTCCTCCGTCTTGATTATTGTTTGGAGCGATTTCTACATACTCATACTTCGGTCCACGAATTTCTAGAACTGCATCAATGATACGTTTTGCGCTTAATGACGCATCTGTTGTACCGTCATTAATTGATCCGTTATTATCTTGCATTTCCTCTACACCGATAATATCTGGCATTTTTAAGTTGTATTTAATAGAATACGCTAACGCTTTTACCTTTTCATCTGTTGTTTCTTTTTTATTCGCTGAGAAGTTTTCAATGTTATATGTAGCAACCGTTAACTTATCAAGACGTGGCTGAATATTTGCCCCTACTTGCTTAAATCCACCATCCACTACAGCTGGCAGTTCTGTTATTGGCGAAATACGGAAAGAACCGTAATCATATCCTACTACCCCTGTTATATCTCCAGTAAAAGTATCTCCTACTTTTGCTACATAATCGCGAGGTACTTTTACAGAAAGACGCTCTGGGTTTAATTGATTTTCATCTAATAGAGGTGTGCCATATTGTGTTACTATTTTATCTCCACCATTTTTTACTGTTACATATAAATTCCCGTTTTTCTGAGGTGTAATAATTTTTGGTGTTGGCATCGTAACACGCATACCTTCTATACTTTCATAGAAGTCGATTGCATCTTCATTTGGATCAAATAAACCAAATGCATCATTATCAATAATCTGGTCCGGGATTTTCACACCGTTTTCCCCAAGTACAATCGGTGCCGGCAAAGATTGATCTTTTGCGATTACAGCAACGCGACTCGCCTTAATTTCTGTCGTCGTTAAGTCTGTTTCAAATCGCTCTGCATATCCTGGTCCAACATATTCTTCTACTACTCCATCAACTTGAATAAGATCTCCTACTGCTACATTCGCATCTTTTTTATATACGTAAATACCTTCTGAAGTAGCTGGATCATTATCCGGCTGATTATCTTCTATATAAAAGCCGTTTTTATCAAGCGCTGTGACAACGCCTTCCACATTGTTTACTTTCTTCCCGTTGTAAGGAGAAATATGTGATTTTCCTTGAATGTCATGAATACGAACTGGTTCATTATTTACGATAATAAATGAAAATGTCGAAATTGCTGAAGAAGTAAGCCCTTCTTTTTCCGCGATTGCTTTCACTACACTATTTTCATTCATTACAATTTGTCCATTATAACGAACACTTTTATTAGTAGGATTAGAGCCATCTAACGTATAGTAGATTGTTGCGCCTTCTGTATTCGTCGTTAATGTTACCGCTGTTCCTTTAGCAACTTCTCCGCCGTTCGGTGAAGCTACCACATCGCTAACACGGTTTTGTCCTTCACCTTGAAACTTATAAGCTGTTACTGATTTTAGACCTGGGTTACTAAAATATAATTCAAGAGTCCCAGTCAAACTAACCTTCTTCCCGATATTTTCAGGGTGATCTTTTACATTCACTGCCGTTCTCACATCACCTTTTGGCAACTGAACGGGCATGATTTTGTCTGGATTCGTTTCGTTTGGCGAATCTGCAATTGCTACGTTTGTATCATCAAACTTAGCTGGATCCTTCGTATATTTAGAAGAACTTTGCGTATATCCAACAATATATCCTTCCACAATCCCCTTCGTTTTCCCTTGCTGCTTAAATACTTGAATTGCTTTTTCTACTGACATAGAAGCAGTTTCTTCTGCTTGCGCTAAAGTTCCAGTAAATGAAAGCAATAGCAAGAATGATAAAAAGACGCTTAACAATTTCTTCACAGCCATTTTCCTCTCCCTATTTCATATTTTCTCAGCATTTCTATCATAACAAATGATTCGTTATATAGAACTATATTTCGACAAATTTTACAAAAGATTTATTTAATTTACAAGCTTTCAAACTATAATACAAAATAATAATTTTACACCTTCTACAAATACACTCTATAATGTTAGAGAGAGAAAACAGAAAATATCGATATTTGATTGGCATGTAAAATGGATTCATTTGAATAGGAGTGATTGGATGGAAGTGCAAACAGAAACATACCGCGCAGCTATGAATGGAACATTAGAACGTCATTTTTCAGATATGATTGCTGTTATACCAACTAGAATTACAATTGAGCAGTTAAAACACCGACTAGAAATTATCGCTACTAAAGTTGATGAGTTAAAAATTGTTTATAGTGATGAGACAAGCCTTATTGTTGAATTACATATGGGTGAAACAGTCATACCGTATGAACTGCATATTGATGAGGCGAACGACCCAGAAGAATATAAAATGTACAATAGACAAGATTCTACAATTGTAGATCGTAATTTTGAAGATGTGGCTTTCGGCACTGAAATTTTCACTCGTACGCTATTTGTAGGCGATGTACTGGACTGCTTTTTCCAGCAGTTACAGTTTTTATGGAATCTCGCCCCAGATTTGTTATTTGTAATCGATTCAAGTGCAGCAATGAAAGTGATATCTAGAAGCTATATTGAATATCACTTTGAAAATGAATTATTACCTGACATTCCTGACTTGTACGTTATTCATTCTGTTTATGAAGACGATAAAGATGATGAGCCTACGCAATATTGGTTTCATACACATGGTCTTTTAAGAGCAGGCGTAACTGAAATAGAGTTAATTATTCCAAATCGCATTTCTTCCTACTACGGCATTGGCGATCTCTTTCAAACATTTGCTAATAATGCCGTTGAGAATGGACAAGTCCCTATGAATGAGCCTATCGTTATCGCGCATAGTCAGCAAGGTTCTATACATACAGTCGCTGTTCCGTGGGAAAAAGGATTATCTTATATAGGGCATAAAACGAGTATGGACCAATTATCTTCAATCGAGGATGAAGAAGTGAAACTACAACCAATAGATGCACAAAATACATTCTTAGGCGGAATGGATGCCCGAGATGAATACCATCAATCTCCATCCGTTCTCTTATTCAAATTTAATACTTCAGAAGAATATATTGAAAATTTTTTCAAAGAACACGAGGAAGCTACAGGGCTCATGTTCTATAAAACAAATAGTGAAACGGCTCGTATGGCTTACAATGCGAAAAATACTTTCGGCTATTTCAGCAACATTTTTCATATTGAACAATCAAATGAAGATTTTCGTTTCCTTGCTAAGTTTGGTGTCTCCTACGAAGAAGGAAAAAGTGAACATATGTGGTTTGAAATGCAAAACATTACGGAAGATTTCATTCAAGGAATACTCATTAATGAACCATATTTTATAAAAGATATGAGTGAAGGAAATAGTTATCATTTAGATTTTGATAACTTAACAGAGTGGGTTATTTATGCAGGAGATGCCGTTATAAAGCCAAATAACTTATATATGTTTATTGGCGAATAAGTATTTTATATAATAAACGAAACGCCTTCAATATAATTGAAGGCGTTTCGTTTATTGTGCGATTAATTCAGCATCTATTACTTTCTCCAAATGAGATAATACACGCTTTGCAGCTTCCTCACCTTGATTAATACAATCTGGAAGTCCAGCACCAGCATAGGAGCTACCTGCCAAGTATATACCTGGCAACTCTTTCTCCATAAATGTTGTGAGCTTTTTCATTCGCTCGTTATGGCCTACAGTATATTGAGGCATCGCTTCTTTCCAGCGACTTACGATTGTAAACTCTGGATCCTCTGTAATATCCATCGTCTTTCGTAAATCTTCTAGTACGAGCTGAACGAGTTCTTCTTCAGTTTGTTCTACAACAGCTTCATCACCAGCACGTCCAACGTAACAGCGAAGGAGTGTTTTTCCTTCTGGCGTTGTATGTGGCCATTTTTTATGCGTCCACGTACATGCTGTAATCGTGTAATCGCTATTTCGTGATACGACAAATCCTGTACCATTAATATCGCGCTGGATTGCAGATTTTGGGAAAGCAAGTGCGACATTGGCAACGGATGTGGATGGAATATTACGGAAGAAACGAAACTGCTTGTACTGAGCAAACATGGACGGCAATACTTTATGCGAAGTTGCCACTACGATGGCGTCCGCTTCTATTTCTTTTCCGTTACTAAGAGTAATCGTATAACCATCACCCTGTTTTGCAATTTTTTCAATGCGAGTTCCCTTTATTATCGTACCTTCATGCATCTTTGCTTCGAGAGATTTTACGATAGATTCTAAACCTGTTTTCACTGTTTGGAACATTCCCTTTTTCGGTTCAGCTTTCTCTTCTTTCGGAGCGAGCGTACGCATACCGAGTGAAATACTGCGATGTTTCTGCTCAATTTGATACATTTGCGGGAATGTTGACATTAAGCTCATTTCATCAATATCCCCTGCATAAATACCCGATAGTAACGGTTCTATTAAGTTTTCAACCACTTCATTTCCAAGACGATGCCTAAAAAATTGTCCGAGTGATTGGTCAGATACTGGCTTTGACCTCGGCATTAATAGATCAAAGCCAGCTCTTAGTTTACCAATCGGGGAGAACAGCCCGGAAAATAGAAACGGCGTAATTTGCGTTGGAATTCCCATCATTGATCCATTCGGCATTTTATGTAACCGATTGTTTACAAGGATAAATGATTGACCGGCTTGATTATTTACAAGTTCATCGCCGAGACCTAATTCTTTCACTAATCTAGCTGCACTTTCTTTTCGTGCTAAGAAAGAATCCGGTCCGCGCTCAATTGTAAATCCATCTTTTCGAACGGTTTGAATTTTTCCGCCTAGTTTACCCGATGCTTCTATAAGTAATGTATCAATCGGCAAGTTTTTTTCATGAATATTTTTTTGTAAGTTATACATTGCTGTTAATCCAGTGATGCCTCCGCCGACGATCACAACTTTTTTCCTCAAGCAGGCTCCCCCTTTCTTCTTACAGTACAGATTCTTTTTTCTTTAATACAACATCTGTTAAACAATCAATAAATGCGTCCGATGCATTTGGCATTTCTGGACGATAATATTTCGCACCAATTTCATCCGTTACAACTTTACACTCAAAGTCGTTGTCATATAAAACTTCTAAATGTTCCGCAACAAATCCAACTGGTGCATATACGAATGAAGTATAACCGTGCTTTTCATTTAGTTCTCTCGTTAAATCTTGTACATCTGGACCAATCCAAGGATCTGGTGTGTTTCCTGCACTTTGCCAGCCTACTGCATAGTTTGCTACTTCAGCTCCGCGCGCGATATAGTCCGCTGTTTCATTTAATTGATCTGGATATGGATCGCCCATTCCAATAATTTTCTCTGGTAAGCTATGTGCAGATACGATTAATACTGCTTTTTCACGCTCTGCATCTGACATACCGTTATATATAACTTTCACTGCATCGACCCAGTACTGGATGAATTTCGGCTCTTTATACCAGCTATCAATACCGTGAATTGTTAAGTTTCCAAGTTTCTCAGCTTCTTCTTGTGCTCGTCCAACGTATGATTTCACGCTAAAAGTAGAATAGTGAGGTGCAAGAACAAGTGCGATTGCATCTTGTATTCCGTCGTTATGCATATCTTTCACCGCATCTTCAATAAACGGTTCAATATGTTTTAAGCCAAGATACATATGGTACTCTACTTCATCTTGTACTTCATTTAAACGCTTCTCTAACTTCTTAGCTTGCTCTAATGTAATAGTAGCTAAAGGAGAAATACCACCAATTGCACGGTAACGCTCTGTTAAATCTTCCAGCATTTCAGGACTTGGCTTTCTTCCTCTGCGAATATGTGTATAGTAACGTTCAATATCTTCTTCTTTATATGGCGTTCCGTATGCCATCACAAGCAAACCAATTTTCTTTTTCATACAGCAATTCTCCTTTACTTCGCTAACTGCCCTTTAGAGTATTCATGAATAAATGTAGTTAAACGTTTTAATGTATCCGGATTTACTTCTGGGAATACACCGTGACCTAAGTTAAAGATATAACCCGGCTGTTTCATCCCTTGATCTAAAATACCTTTTACATGTTCTTCAATAACAGACCATGGTGCAAGTAAGAATGAAGGGTCCATATTACCTTGTACCGCCTTATGAACGCCACGTGCACGTGCTTCTTCAATCGGTAAGCGCCAGTCTAAGCCGACTACATCAAGCGGTAAGTCGTGCCACTCATTCACTAAGTGTGCAGCTCCTACGCCGTGCATAATCATCGGTACACCCATCTTACGAACTTCTGCAAAAATACGCTCCATTGCTGGTTTAATAAATACGCGATAATCTGCTACATTTACTGTTCCAACCCAAGAATCGAAAATTTGAACTGCTTTTGCTCCTGCGTTAATTTGCGCTTTTAAATATGTAATAACCATATCTGCTAGTTTATCCATTAAAGCGAACCAAGCTTTTGGCTCTGCATACATGAACGCTTTCGTATTATGGTAGTTACGAGATGGACCGCCTTCAATCATATAGCTCGCTAATGTAAATGGAGCTCCTGAAAAACCGATTAACGGTACGTCTAACATTTCTGTCGTTAATAAACGAATTGTATCTAGTATGTACGGTACGTCATCTTCTGGATTGATTTCCCCTAGTTTTTCTACGTCTTGTAAAGAACGGATTGGATTATCGATAACTGGGCCAATACCTGATTTAATTTCTACGTCCACACCAATTGCAGGTAGTGGTGACATAATATCTTTATAAAGAATTGCTGCGTCTACGTTATATTGATCAACCGGCAATTTTGTAACGTAAGCACATAACTCTGGATTGTGTGTAATTTCAAATAAAGAATACTTTTCTTTAATCTTTCTATATTCCGGTTGTGAACGACCTGCTTGACGCATATACCATGCTGGTACATAATCGGTACGTTCCCCCCTACATGCTTTTAAAAATGTCTCATTTATAGTTCTTACCAAGACCGTTGCTCCCTTCCTTACCAATGCTTCGAATACGCTCGATATTTATCTTTTTTTACTATACAGCTTGTAAAAACAAAATGCATAATATTATGTACGTTGTTCATTAAATTGACACAAACATTCTTAAAAACGCTTACTATTTTCACAACATTCTTATTATAACACAGAGAAAAACTATGGTTTAGCTACTTTTGACTTTTCTCCTTCGCGATTCGTTTGTGTATTATATGGTACAACGTAAAAGCTCGGTTTTGAAAATATGTTAACGAACTTTTCCTCATATTCTCCAGCACCGTTTACAGTGCTAACATGCGTATGAATTCCATTCTCCACTCTATAGATTCGGTACATAATTCTGTTATCTGGAAGTGGCGTCCAGCTTAATTTTGCTTTAAATAAACCGAAAGGACTAAATGATAGTTTCATTTTTACATCTTCAATTCTTCGCAGCCGAATCGGAGCACCGATTGTTTCCACACCTTCAGGCTTCATAAACTTCTCTTTATGTTCTACATTAGCCTTCGTTAAAATTTTCTTAAATAATTTTGTCGCAGATGCACTTTCTCCTTGCAACTGATGCTCCTTATCCGTGCGGTCATAACCAATCCAAACAGCGCCTACTAAGTTCGGTGTATAGCCGACGAACCACATATCTCTTGCTCCCTTATCGTCATTTGGCAATGAAGTTGTACCCGTTTTTCCAGCTAACGCACCGTTATATACACCAACTCTCGCTGTTCCTTCCTTCACAACTCCTTCTAACATTTTCGTCATATACCATGCTGTCTGCTTCGAAAAGATTTTCGTCTCTACTTTTGGAGATTCCCCAATGACTGCACCGTGTCTGTTTAATACTTTATCAATAACGTGCGGCTCGATAATATTTCCATTTGCTAAAAATGAACGATACATTTTTACAAGATCAAATGTTGAAACGCCATTTTTCAATCCGCCAAGCGCTGTACTTAAACCAGCATCTGCAATATGAACATTCCCTTTTTCTAAATATTGCTTTCCTTCTTCTACCCCTAACTCATTTAATAAAGAAACTGCCGGTACATTTGCCGACTCTAAAATCGCATCATACATCGTCATTTCTTTTGAATACTCATGATTATAATTTCGAGGTTCATACCCTTCAAAAGAATTTCTTTCATTTGTTAATAAAGAATACGGATTATACTTTTTCGTTTCTAGTGCTGGTGCATAAACGATAAGTGGTTTTAAAACAGATCCGGGCTGCCTTTTGGCAAAAACACGATTAAATCCTCTCGGGACGTACTTTCTTCCCCCAATCGCCGCTTTAATCCCTCCCGTACGATTATCCATTAATAAGAACGCACCTTGCGCCCCTTCTTCTTTCCCAGGAAAATTCCTTGCATCTTGAAACTGGTTATATGCTACCTTTTGAATCTTTTCATCCATAGGTACGACAAACGTATATCCTCCGCGAAGTACTTCTTGATGAGACAATCCGTATAAACGAGCGGCTTCATCTATGACCATATCAATATACGGCATATATGCAAGCTCATTCTCATCTAAATTTTTATATAGAGCAATTGTCTTCCCTTGATAACGAACGCTTTCTTCTGCAGTCAAATAGCCTTGTTTATGCATAAGTGACAACACTAGATCGCGGCGTTCCTTACTCTTCTCTGCAGAGTAGTACGGTGAATATCCGTTTGGTGACTTTGGAAGGCCTGCAAGCATTGCCCCTTCCTCTACTGTTAAATCCTCAACATTTTTATTAAAATACAACTTTGCTGCCGCTTGAATACCGTAAGCCCCATGACCAAAATAAATATGATTCATATACATTTCAAGAATTTGTTGCTTCGTATATTTTTGCTCTAATTGAAGAGAAATTGCGACTTCCTTCAATTTGCGCGTAAATGTTTTTTCACGAGTTAAAAAGACATTTTTAGCGAGTTGCTGCGTAATAGTACTACCGCCCTCTACCTTTTCTCTAGCTAACGTATCTTTATACAGAGCACGGAATATAGACGGATAATCAATTCCTTGATGCTCATAAAAACGAGAATCTTCCACCGCAACAAACGCTTGCTGCACATACTTCGGAATTTGCTCGACTGGTACGAGTTCCCTATTTTCTACGTATAATTTCGTAATTTCTTTTCCTTTCTGGTCAACAATACGTGATGAAGAGTGGAAAACGAGCTGCTTTTCATCCATCATATAGCCACCAGCTAACACGATAAGTTTATAGAGTACAATTGCTACTACAAACGTTGCGACGCCGCCTAATAAAGTCCACTTTACTTTCTTCATACATCGTCCTTCTTTCCAAATGATGGTACATTTATTATTTGAAAAAGAAGTATCTTTATGTATATAATCTTCGAAGTTTTTTAATAGAGTTGATATAATAGAAACAAACTATTAAGGGGGCATTAAAATGAAGGCGATTATTTCATACGAAACACCTCTAGAACAATCACATTTCACTGCAAAAAATGATGAAAAAAATATGTTTTATAAAGAAAATACAGAAGAATCTGTAGAAGGCTCACTTCAGTATGACGTACTAGATGCTGTCGGTGAATTTAAAGGACAATCTGGCTATATCGTTTGTAACAACATTTCTGTCACAGACGAAGGTCGCCCAGTATTTGAAAACCGCTTTAAAAACCGCGCAGGCCTTATTGAAAACGAACCAGGATTCCAAGCGATCCGTGTTTTACGCCCATTAAGTAACGATACATATGTCATCTTAACGATGTGGGAAACAGAGCAAAACTTTAAAGACTGGACAGAATCACGTTCATTCGAAAATGCTCATAAAAAACGTCCCACACAAGCAGAAGGACAAGCTCCAGCGCATCCACATGCGGAACAGCAAAAGAGTATTTTCTCTCGGCCTTCTTTTGTGACTACTTTTGATGTGTTAGTTTAATTAAAAAGTAATACAACACTAGCAGTACGTGAAATTATATTAACGATTTTTCGAATATATCTATCACATCTTGAAATATATCAACGATTTTTCGAATATATCTATCACATCTTGAAATATATCAACGATTCGACTAAAGATATCCATTTAATAACAAAAAGGAAACACCATTACACACCGGTGTTTCCTTTTTCTTTGTACCAATTATATATACTAAGTGAATCTTTTTTTCTCATATGCTTTACTTCATAACCGCGCCCGGCTACCGCTACAAGAGTTGTACATAATTCATCTTTTCTTTGAAAATACGATTGATCATAACCTACTACTTGAACATGTCTTCTTCGCATTATTCCTGTATATTTCGAAAAATTACGATATACAACCGTTAGTTGATTTTCTCTTAATTCATAACCGCCACTTTTATATCTAGCATACGCAAGTAACGAAAACACGATAAATAACGGTAAAATAACAAACAACGCAATATATTGTTTAAAATATATACTCACGCTGGCAATTAGAACTGTGAGTATGATACTTATTGACCAGCCCATAATGAAATAACGATGCAACGCTGTTTTTGGTAAGTGAACGATCTCCGCTTCGATTTCATAAGGTAACTCTAAATATGTGAGCAGGTGCTGTACATCTTTTTTCTTCATAAATGGATGCAACATTACTTCGTTACTTGCTGCTCCAATACTTTGAATTGCTTCCACTTCAACAGCACAATAACCAAACGGCTGGCGAAGCATACCTTCTTTTACAGTAATCGCTTGAATGCGGTGCAATTTTAAGACAAACTCTTTCTTTTCAAATAATCCTTGAACGATACGAATCTCTTCCCCTTTTCGCTCAATTTTAAAGTTTGCATATTTCAACACATATCCAGCCGTGGAAATAATCCATGAAATTACCATTAAAATTAATGCAATTACAATTAGTTTATAAACACCGTTTCCCATCACATACGCTTCTACTTTACTTGTGAATCCTTCAGGAAGAACAAAATCAAACTTTGTGTAAAGAAGTACTAGTCCAGAGAACACTAGTCCGAACCGACCAGATGTAATCGCTGCGGCTAAAACCTCTTTCGTTGTTAACTGATAAACCGTCTTGCTTTCTTCCTCTTCTATTTCTTCTTTTACAGTAGTTTCTTTCTTATGTAATAAAGAGATTAAATGTTTTGCCTCGTCTTCTTTAATACCAGCCAACATCACTTCTGGCTCACTACTGCCGCCTGCTACTTCTATATTTAGCTTCATAAGTCCGAGCATTTGATAAATGGCGTTAGAAGATGTACTAATATTTTGTACACGCTCTTTATTTAAATAGCTTTCCTTCTTTACAAAAACACCGTGCTTTATATGTAAAATATTATTCTCAATCCAGTACACTTTAAAATACCATTTAATTGCTGAAAAAATAGCCATGATGAATAAAACAACCAGAAGGAAAAGATAAAATAAATACCAAGGTTCCACTTGTTCATCAGGTTTAAATAAAACAAGAATAATAAGTGGCAACAAACTCGCAACCCTAATACCTAACAATATCGTGATCGGATGTTGCCTCCTATACATCCTCATCACTCACTTTCGCAAGTTCTCCAATTTGTCTTTTCAGCTGTTCTGCTTCTTCTTTCGTTAAACCTGGAATACTATGAGACGTTGCGGCTGTTGAAATGTGTAATTCTGCTAAATTATACTTTCTCATAATCGGACCTTGCTCAATCGTTACGTGCTGCACACGGATCATCGGAATAAGTACGCGTTTTACAACGAACATTCCCTTTTGAATCTCAATCTCTTCTTCATTTAATCTGTAACTATAATAGCGCTGACGTAAATTTGGAAACACAAAATAATCAAGTGGAATAAATATAATGGCTCCTGTTACTAATAGTCCAAACAACCAGCCCCACCAGTTAAAGTTAATCATAAAAAAGAAATACGCAATTACGACTGTTAGTATAACTGCCGCCCCAATTAAAGCGTGAATCCTCCACACTTTCAGCATATTAGAATGAATCTCCCTTTCTAACGGCTGCATCTCATCACTCCAATTCTATGAATTTATTACTTATATATTATCAAAAAATAAGGTTTTATATACAATTTTGTAAATTTATAGTCAAATAAAAATAGTTGAATCAAAAGCATGTTAAAAAACATACCTCAGTTTTTAAAATTACATATTATAAATATGAATTATATTGAACCAAATAAACCCTGCATGATTCATGCAAGGTTTATCGTTTTATACACAATATATTTCATTATTGTTGAGATATACTAGCATCGCTTTCAATTCGCTTTTCTTTTTGGCTCAGTTTTTTATCTTTAGATTTTTTTAATGTTAAAGTCATGCCAATAAAAATAAAAAGAATTCCTGTTATTTGCATTAAAGTTGGACGGAATCCAGTAAGTACAGTATCTAATAATATTGCCACTGCCGGATCTAAAAAAACTAATATTGAGATTGTTTTTGTAGATAAATGGCGTAAACTATCAAAAAACAGATAATACACTATCCCTGTGTGAATAAAACCAGTAGCTATAATATATGTCCAATTACTTTGAGTGAGGCCACTAAAAGCATCTAAATCTATAAATGGTATTAAAAGAAATATCCCCAAGAATGTTTGTAAAAATGTCATTGCATACGCACTCATTTTGTTAATCCCTTTACCAAATAAAGTTGTAAATGCATAAAAGAGAGCTGCAAGAAATCCCCATATCATACCTGAAGACATTAATGAACCGAAAGAGAAGCTTCCATCGATACCAGCAATTAATAAAGCTCCCACAAAACACACAATTATTGAAATGATAGATATTAATGTTAATTTTTCTTTAAAGACGATACTTCCAATTAACAGTACAATTACTGGTGCAAGATGATAAACTGAGATAGCAATTGTAACTGACATATTTTCAAAGGCTTTAAATAAGAAAACCCAATTAAATACTAAGAAAAAACCACATATTAAAACTTGAATAACTTCTTTTCGTTCCCATTTATCTTGTTTATATTGCCCTGTAAGCAACCAACATACACTTAAAAATATTGTCGCAAAAATACACCTTACAAACACTAATTCAAACGAAGGTAAGTTTGTTTGAACAGAAAAAAATCCAACTGATCCAAAGATAACCATTGATGCTATCATCTTTAAGGCCGGTACCGTTTTCTCTTGCTTAAAACTTTTTTGAAGCAAATTAATCCCCCTCCAATAAAAACTCGGTTTATAGTGAGAAAAACACCAGCCTAAAAAAGGACAGGTGCTTTTCCTCAAAAACACTCAATTACAAATTTTTCCCTGCAGTCCAACCACCATCAATTACAAAATTAGAACCAGTAATAAAGCGGGCCTGATCAGAAATCAAGTACTCAATACATGAAACAATATCCTGCGGCAATCCCCAAGTATCTAAAGATTGATTACTTTTTATCATAGACATCAAGGCTTTATTACTAAAGTATTCTTCTGTAAGTTCAGTTCTAATAACACCGGGAGAAATGCTATTTACTCTTATATTTTGCTTCCCAAATTCCATAGCCATCTGTTTAGTCAATCCGATTAAGGCATGCTTTGATGCCACATAAGCAGCTCGCTCTGGTTCAGCCATTAATCCAGAAACCGATGCTATATTCACAATACAACCTTTTATTTTCGATTCACACCATCGCTTAGCTACTTCCCTAGAAAGGATAAATGGGGCTACTAAATTTACATCAATTACTTTTTTAAACATATCATCGGATAAATGTAAAACAGGTGTTATCTCTCGAATACCAGCTGCATTTATTAATATATCAGGAGAAAGCTTTTCTAAATCTAATTGAGTAAAAAGATTATGAATCGCTTCGCTATTACTTAAATCAATTTGCACTACTTTCAAAGGCATATCTGTTTTCATATAATCTATTAAGTTATTATTATTAATATCAAGAGCTATTACATGAAATGATTTTTCTAAAAAGTATTTTATACAAGCATGACCTATACCGCTATTGGCTCCAGAAATCATAATTATTTTATTCTCTCTCATTTTGTCTCCTTATAAGAAAATGTTACTAATAAAATATCACGAAAAGCCTCCGTACTACATTCTGTTCCAAGTGGCGTTACGGCATGGAAGACCTTTTGTCCAAATACTAAAGTTTCTAACGGCTCCTTCAAACTTATAAACTGATTAATTTCCCGAGGAGAATTAGCTATTAAATTATCTCCACCAATAGCTGTATTACTTAAATTCATAAGGTGTAAAAACACTACTGGTTCATCATCTTTATGTAACCAAATAGGTGAACTAAAAGATGGTCTTTCTTTAGTAGCTTTATATCTTACTTGATGTAAACCTATAATTAAGTCTTTACTTGTATCTATTATATTTGTTTTAAATGCAAATTCAGTATCGAAACGCACCATATTTTGAATTAAAGGATTACATAAAAAGCTATCATTTATGCTATTAAACTGTCTAACTTTCCCGCCATCATCATAGTTATATTCTTTAGATTGGAAGTAATCATTACTATTATCTAAAATATAATCTGGTGAATCAACATACTTTATATACCTTGAATAAGATCTAGCACGGCATTCACCGTACGCATCATCTTCCAAATTATAATAATCTAACTGTGCTTGTGTTAATAAGCGATGATTCTCTTCCTCTTGTAAAAAGATTTCATTTGAGATTTCAAGAAACCCTTTAGATTCAAATTCATGTACCTTTTCTTCTATGCTAAAGCCACTCATTTTACTAAGAACAAACGTCATTATAAAAACCTCCACACTATTGTATTTTTCTTTCTCACCCTATGTTAGAAATGCAATAAGTAACCGAGATTCTTGCTTAATAAAATTAAAAATTATGATATTCAATTAATACACCAAATGAAATATATGTAATCCATTAAAACTATTTCTTAAGCAATATTATATATCCTTTTGGACATTATTTCTAATTATCTGAAGATTTATCAACATTAGTCTTAATATTCGGAACTAAAGAAATAACTTTTTCAGGAAGATAAAACTGCGAGTATTGCAATTATTTATGTATATAACTTTTTTTAAAATTATATTTTAAATATAGCTAGTTTTTTATAATTTTTTTGATATAATTACATACGGGAAACGGGAAGAATTTTGTCTTCCCATGTGTTTTTATTTGCATCTAGTTCTTTTGCTAGATGCTTTTTTTATGCTAAAAAAGGTATCCTCAAATACTTTGAGGATACCTTTTCACCTTTATTATCTCTGCTGTTTTCTACCTAATACGAGTAACCCAAAACTCATCATTACAAGAAGTGCTCCCATATATGGTTCCACAGGCATTTTCTGCCCTGTCTTCGGTAATTCTTTTTCAGGCTTTTCTGGATTCGGTGTTCCAGGTATCTCTGGATCTGGTGTTCCAGGCTTTTCTGGATTCGGTGTTCCAGGTATCTCTGGATCTGGTGTTCCAGGCTTTTCTGGATTCGGTGTTCCAGGCTTTTCTGGATCTGGTGTTCCAGGCTTTTCTGGATCTGGTGTTCCAGGTTTTTCTGGATCTGGTGTTCCAGGTTTCTCCGGATCTGGTGTTCCAGGCTTTTCTGGATCTGGTGTTTCTGGACCTGGTGGTGCTAAATGATTCAATTTGTTTAATACTTCTAATTGAACTGCATTTATCATTCCATTTGTAATTTCAAATGGAATTGGATTAGTTAATTTTTCATATCCTTTTGGTGCTTCTACTTCTACTAGTGTGTAGTTACCTACAGATAGATCTGCGATTTTTGCCTTTCCATCTTTATCTGTTGTTACTTTCACTACCACTTTTCCCTTGTCATCATGAACTTCAAACACAGCTCCTGATAAGACTTCCTCGCTTTCAGCGGCCATTTTTGTAATCTCCACTGAACCTTTGTCTAACTTTTCATTCTCTACTTTCAATGATAAGACTTTTGTCATACCTTTTTTAATTTCGAATGATACTGGTTCCGTTAACTTCTTGTAACCTGGTAAGCTCTTCGTCTCTACTAATTTGTATTTTCCTACTGATAGATCTGAAACGTTTGCTTTTCCTTCTTTATCTGTCGTTACTTCTGTTACTACTTTGCCTTGCTCATCTTGTACTTCGAAGACTACGCCTTCTAATACTTTTTGGCTATCTTTATCTACTTTTGTTACTTCTACATTTCCCTTGTCTAACATTTCATTTTCTACTGTTAAAGCAAGAGATTTTGTCATGCCTTTTTCAATTTGGAAAGTAATCGGATCTACCAATTGCTTATATCCTTTTGGTGCTTTTACTTCTACTAACTTGTATGTGCCAACTGATAAATTAGTAACTTGTGCTTGTCCTTTTTTATCTGTCGTTATTTTAGCGACTACTTGTCCTGCTGCATCTTGAATTTCAAAGACTGCATCAGCTAAAGCATCTTTATTTTCTTTATCTACTTTTGTAATTTCTATATTTCCTGTATCCACTAATTCATTTTCTACAGTCAATTGTAATGCTGTAACTCTACCTTTTTCAATTTCGAATGAAACTGGCTTTTCTAGTGGCTTGTATCCTGCCGGTGTTTCTACTTCTACTAACTCATACTTTCCAATAGATAAATCTGAAACGTTTGCTTTTCCTTCTTTATCCGTTGTTACTTTTGCAACTACTTTTCCTTTTGAGTCACGTACTTCAAATACAACATTTTCTAATCGAGCTTTACTGTCTTTATCTATTTTTGTGATTTCTACATTCCCCGTATCTACCATTTCATTTTCTACAGTGAACGTTAAAGATTTTGTCATACCTTTTTTAATTTCAAATGGTACAGGCTTTTCTAATTTTTTGTAGCCTGGTAAACTATCTACTTCTACTAGCTTGTACTTTCCTACTGATAAATCTGAAACTGTTGCTTTTCCAGCTTTATCTGTCGTTACTTTCGTTACTACCTTGCCTTTGTCGTCTTGAACTTCAAAGACTACACCTGCTAACGGTGCCTTATTATCTTTATCTATTTTTTTAATTTCTACATTTCCCGTATCTACCATTTCATTTTCTATTTTTAATGATAGAACTTCTGTCATTCCTTTTTTGATTTCAAACGATACTGGTTCTGTTAATTTTTTGTAACCTGGTAAGCTTTCTTTCTCTACTAATTTGTACTTTCCTACAGATAAGTCTGAGATTTTTGCTTTACCATTTTTATCTGTTTTTACTTCCGTTACTACTTTGCCTTGCTCATCTTGTACTTCGAAGACTATGCCTTCTAATACTTTTTGACTATCTTTATCTACTTTTGTGATTTCTACTGAACCTTTGTCTAACTGTTCATTCTCTACTTTTAATGATAAGACTTCTGTCATACCCTTTTTAATTTCGAATGATACTGGCTCTGTTAATTTTTTGTAGCCTGGTAAATTCTCTACTTCTACTAGTTTGTAACTTCCTACAGATAGATCTGAAATTTTCGCTTTTCCTTCTTTATCTGTTGTTACTTTCGTTACTACTTTGCCTTTTTCATCTTGCACTTCGAATGTTACGCCTTCTAATGCCTTCTGGCTGTCTTTGTCCACTTTTGTAATTTCTACTGAACCTTTATCTAACTGTTCATTCTCTACTTTTAGTGATAAGACTTCTGTCATGCCTTTTTTAATTTCAAACGATACTGGTTTTGCTAATTTTTTATATCCTGGTAAGCTTTCTACCTCTACTAGCTTATATTTCCCTACTGATAAATCGGAAACGTTTGCTTTTCCTTCTTTATCTGTCGTTACTTTTGTTACTACTTTATCTTTTTCATCTTGCACTTCGAATGTTACGCCCGCTAATACTGCGCCACTTTCTTTGTCTACTTTTGTAATCGCTACTGAACCTTTATCTAACAGCTCGTTCTCTACTTTCAATGATAAAACTTTCGTCATACCTTTTTTGATTTCGAATGATACTGGTTCCGTTAATTTTTTATAACCTGGTAAGCTCTTCGTCTCTACTAATTTGTATTTTCCTACTGATAGATCTGAAACGTTTGCTTTTCCTTCTTTATCTGTCGTTACTTCTGTTACTACTTTACCTTGTTCGTCTTGTACTTCGAAAACTACACCTTCTAATACTTTTTGACTATCTTTATCTACTTTTGTTACTTCCACATTTCCCTTTTCTAACATTTCGTTTTCTACTGTTAAAGCAAGAGATTTTGTCATGCCTTTTTCAATTTGGAAAGCAATCGGATCTACTAATTGTTTATACCCTTTTGGTGCCTTTACTTCTACTAACTTGTATGTGCCGACTGATAAATTAGTAACTTGTGCTTGTCCTTTTTTATCTGTCGTTATTTTAGCGACTACTTGTCCTGCTGCATCTTGAATCTCAAATACTGCATCAGCTAAAGCATCTTTATTTTCTTTATCTACTTTTGTAATTTCTACATTTCCTGTATCCACTAATTCATTTTCTACTGTTAGCTTTAGCGCTGTTACTCTACCCTTTTCAATTTCGAATGAAATTGGCTTTTCTAGCGGTTTGTATCCTGCCGGTGTTTCTACTTCCACCAACTCATACTTCCCAATAGGTAAATCTGAAACTTTTGCTTTTCCTTCTTTATCCGTCGTTACTTTCGCAACTACTTTTCCTTTTAAATCACGTACTTCAAATACAACATTTTCTAATGGAGCTTTACTATCTTTATCTATTTTTGTTATCTCTACATTCCCTGTATCCACCATTTCATTTTCTACTTTTAATGATAGAACCTCGGTCATGCCTTTTTTGATTTCAAATGATACTGGTTTTTCTAGTTTTTTATAACCAGGCAAACTTTCTACCTCTACTAATTCATACTTTCCTACAGGTAAATCTGAAACATTTGCTTTTCCATCTTTATCTGTCGTTACTTTTGTAACTTCATTACCCTTTTCATCTTGGACGATGAATGTTACTCCCGCTAACGGTGCTTTATTATCTTTATCTATCTTTGTTATCTCTACATTTCCCGTATCTACCATTTCATTTTCTATTTTTAATGATAGAACTTCAGTCATGCCTTTTTTGATTTCAAATAATACTGGATCTGTTAGTTTCTTATAGCCTGGTAAACTTTCTTTCTCTACTAATTTGTACTTTCCTACTAATAGATCTGAGATTTTTGCTTTACCATCTTTATCTGTTTTTACTTCCTTTACTACTGTTCCAGCTTCATCTTGCACTTCAAAGACTACGCCTTTTAATGCTTTTTTGCTGTCTTTATCTACTTTTGTAATTTCTACTGAACCTTTATCTAACTGTTCATTTTCTACTTTCAATGATAGGACTGTTGTCATACCTTTTGTAATTTCGAATGATACTGGTTCTGTTAGCTTTTTGTAGCCAGGTAAGCTTTTCGTCTCTACTAATTTGTACTTTCCTACTGATAAATCTGAGATTTTTGCTTTACCATCTTTATCTGTTTTTACTTCTGTTACTACTTTTCCTTGCTCATCTTGCACTTCGAAGACTACGCCTTCTAATACTTTTTGACTATCTTTATCTATTTTTGTAATTTCTACTGAGCCTTTGTCTAACTGCTCATTTTCTACTTTTATTGATAAAGCTTTTGTCATACCTTTGGTAATTTCAAATAATACTGGTTCTGCTAGATTTTTGTAACCTGGTAAGCTTTTCGTCTCTACTAATTTGTACTTTCCTACTGATAGATCTGAAACGTTTGCTTTTCCATCTTTATCTGTTACTACTTTTCTTACTACGCCATCTTTCTCATCTTGGACTTCAAATTCGACACCGGCTAATACTGCCCCGTTTTCTTTGTCCACTTTTGTAATTTCTATATTACCTTTGTCTACCATTGCATTTTCCACTTGTATTGGGAATATGCCGTCCCCTGTTACATTTACTTCGAACTCTGTTTCTTTTAATTGGTAGCCTTCAGGTGCTTTTGTTTCTTTTAAAATATATTTTCCTGGTGCTAACGGTTTAGAGATTGCCTTACCATCTTTATCTGTAACAATATGTTCGACTACTACACCGTCTTTTACTATATCAAACTCTGCATTTGCTAATGGTTTCTCACCATTTTCCGAATCAATTTTCTTTACTTCAATTTGACCCTTTTGCATAGTATTTTTAATTTCAATTGTTTTTGTTTCTCCAGCTTGAAGTGTAACCTCTACTGGACTTGTTAATTTTTGATATCCTTCTGGTGCTACTGTTTCATATACTTTATACGTCCCAGGAGCTAAAGTTTGAGGTACTGAAAAACCTTTTTCGTCCGTTTTCAGTTTTGCAACAACTTCATTTGCACTATTTCGGACTTCAAATTCGGCAGCTTTTAACCCTTTGTTCGGATTCTCAGAATCTATTTTATGAAGCGATACTGTACCATCTTTTGGAGCTTCAGGCGGCGTAATAGTTACTTCTTTTGATGTTAAAGTTTTATCATCAAAATGTAATTCCGCTTTATTAGGAATCTTCTTATCTACGTAAGAAGATAAGTCTGCATTATTTTTGATTTTCGCCTTGATACTGAGATTAATTATCTGGTCTTCATATGACTTATAGTCAAAACTCTCACCAAACGTAAATGTTACTTCACTTCTTTGTTTATCTATATTTAACGTTCCTTTAGAAGTAATATCTTGGCCATTTTGATCATACACTTTTGCCTCTAATACTTCTAAAACATCTTCTAAATCATCACTAATTACCATAGAAGTGTATTTAGGAGGATCGTTCGGTATATGTGTACCAACTTGGTATTGAATAACTTGATCCATTTTTGTTAACTGCTCATTCTCTACAAGCTTGCCATTCTCATCAACTATATTTTTTTCAATGCTAGGTGGATTATTGTCACCTGAACCGGATCCTCCCCCACCACTTACGAATACTTGTCCTACTTTTTCTTCAGTTTTAATATTTTTACCTTCTAATTTCACAGTATTTTTATGAGGCTTCGCAGCAGGATTTGTAACCTTTGTTTTATATCTTAAAATATAGCCTTTTGAACTGTCTGGAAACTCAATTGTAAATCCAGTCTTCGTTGCATTTATTTTAATGTTAGATAAATCTGCTGGCTTAATATTTGTTGGTGCATAACCATCTTCAAATACAGCCTCTTCTAATACTACGCTGTCTGTAATTAACTCATGTCCAGGTCCTAATGTATCTGTTAATTTAAGATCTTGCATTTCTGTTCCAGTTGCATTTACATATACAAGCCAATCAGCAATCGAAGGATCTTCTTGATTATAAGAACCCCATTTCAATAGATTATCTGTATTGGGCTGTGGCTTCGGTCTCTCTGTCGTATTACTTACATTTACTTCTTTATTAACGATTTGACCATCAACGTTAAATTCTAATGGAATTTCTTTAACACCATCATATGCTTCTAAACCAAAGTAGAATTCTACGAATAAAGAACCTTTAATGTTATTCTTTCCTTCTACGTAATCACCCATAGTACACGTTAATAGACCCTTTTTCATCTCACATGTACCAACTGTTTTTCCTTCAGCATCTTTTAAAGGAAAACTCATATTCATAAGGTCTTTTCGAAACTCTTTTGGCATATCAATTGTGAATTGATCTCCACTTTTTATTTTTTCTTTAGCTGACCACTTCACTTCTACTTTCATACCATCTGAGGCTTGATACGGTTCAGATGTCGTGCCATCAGTACGGGAAATATTAATTTCGTCCACTGGACTTTTCATCACAGCAGCTTGAATAACTGGAGCCCACACATTCAGCACTGAAAATAATACTAGAAAAACTAATGAAACCATTGAAATATGTCTTTTAGTACTTTTCATTTGCATAGTTCCCTCCTATTTTTTATATTTATATAACAAAAAAAGACCGTCCGGTTGCATCAAAAATGTGCAACCAGACGATCTTAGTAACCAATATGTATTACCGTAGACTCTAAGCTTTGCGGCCTATCCTTTCGAATAGTGTGCTAAAAATATCTTTTATTCTTTTTTTGTTTCATTTTCCTCTTAAACCAAATATTACTATACCGTCTGGACGGTTATAATTCAATACTCTATAAAATTGTTCTATTTTTCTAATAAAAAAAATAATTCACGACTGCATTAAAGAAGCAATGGTGAATTATTTTCGCATTATATAGTTCGTATATTCTATTTATATGAATTACCAATAAGAGCTTGAATCACTTTTTCTCTTAACTCGGGGCTTAGTCTTCCAACCCCTAAATATTCCGAATACCATAATCCATCTGCTGCTAATCTAATAATTGTTGCACAAACTGAATCTATCTCATCATTTTCTATATTCTTTTGCAGTTGCTGAAATGATTGTTGTAATGGCTCAAGTAATTCAGGTTTTAACATGAATGCTGCCATCATACTACTAGATAACTCTTCTGTTCTTCTCTCATTATTTAATCTTTCCTCTACAAAAGAGCGAACCCATCTCCCTTTCTTCTCTGCGTCTTCCGCTACTTTATTGTAAATGGCTCCCTCATAATCCTCTACCCCTCTGACTATCATACCTTCTATTAAAGCTTCTTTATTTGAAAAGTGATACAATAATCCACCTTTACTTACACCCGCCTCTTTTGCCACTGCTTCTAAGGTTAATTTAGCAACCCCTTTACATTGCACAATTTGAGAAGCGGCCGCCAAAATCTTTTGCCGCGTTATGCTTATACTCATTCCTTTTTAAAACCCCATTTCTACTAAATTTATATAAATACGAATCTTATTTTTAATATTGTTGATTACTACTAAGTATTTTCTTTATACAACAAAAGCTTCATTACCTTTGAATTTTTAGTTACTTATTCTATTAAAAATTTCCATATCATTCAATATGATAACATTAAACACACAAAGCTGACTATACATCTATACTTTTGTATTTATTGAAAATATATCCATAAACACGAAATGTATAAAAATTGATTATCCTTATACATCTAATCTATAATTTAAAGAGGTTTATATTTTCATAAAAATAAAGTGAAATTTTATAAGGATGATTCCATTGAAAAAATTTTCTATTAGTTATTTAATATGCTTATTGTTTTTTTCTATCATTGTGAATGTTTTTACAGTATACAAGCGTTCCAAATTATGCGGATTCATGGGGGCCGATTTGGGTATCTATTATTATGCTTTCAATTCTTGGAAGTATTCCTGTTTTTATCGGTTGTTTAATAGGCGAATTTTGTTATAGAAAAATAAGAGGAAGTCACGAATTAAAAATCGGTATTCCTTTATTTATAGTGTTAGGTATTTCCTACAATCATTTCTTCTTTATGTTGTTTAACGACCGATATTTTCTATCCTTTAATTTAGAAGCCTTTTTGGAAACAGGCCTACCTATTACGTTATCATCTTTATTATTTTACCTTATAAGACGCCGTTAATTCTTTCATCATTACATAAAAAAATGTTATTACTCTTGTTACATCGAGTAATAACATTTTTATTTAAATCTATTTAACTAATTTGCTTCCAACTAGTATCCTTCACATCTTCGCTAGTCGGCTTTCTAACTGATTTCACAAAACATTCCTCGCAAGCACCAAATGCAATGAAGTTTTTCTGTGCTTGTCTTAACGAGACTTCATTTGCCCCGCCTTCAAAGTCAGGATCGTTAAACTGTACCTCATCATCTTCCCAGTAACATATATTACAAATTTCATATGTACCTGGTGGTTCTTCTTCTATTGTTCTATACCCGCAGCACGGACATGTATATTTCATTCTGTTACTCCATTATTCATTTCTTTTTTCTCCCATATATTCCGGCCCATAAAGAATGTAACAGCGCAAATCATAGTTATTACCATGAAAGTAGTATTAGAATCCTCATATGTAGTTGGAATTCCAACCGTTACAGAAACAATACTAAAAGCTAAAAGTAAATATAATAATAAAGATAGAATATAGCTTAGTTTAAATCGTAAAATGATACCTCTAAACAATAGCTCACCAAGTAGACAGCCACCTAAAATGATAGGTACTCCGAAATATAATGTAAGGACTCCCATTTGCGCAGTAGATTGAATTATCTTTCCAATTATGTTCGGCGAAACCAGCTCACTATTGTTTCCCAACCTATCATATAAATCAAGTGCTGTTGCTGAAATAAAGAAACTTAATATAGAAAATGAATACGGTATTAAAAATTTGCTCACTCTCATTCACCTCACTTTTTTTGTTTCACATATATTATTCATTACTTTCACAAAAAAAATAGCCCTCTATGCTAAAACATAGAGGGCATAATTTTTATATAAAAACCTATACCTTATCCTGAAATCCCCCCTAAACAGAACATCTAAACTATCTGTGCCCTATATTCTTTAGGGGATAGGTGGTTATTAGAAAGTAGTGCCTTCTTTTTTATAATATTCTTTTGAAATCTCTTCATAAAATGCGGCTGATGTCGCGTAGAAATACGGTGCTAACCATAAGAAACCGATTCCTATAGTAAGAATACTTAATATGAACCAGCCTAAGAAACTTAAGCATAGTAAAAAGTAATCCATTTTATGTCCATTCATCATATGACGACTCTCAGTAATCGCTTGATTCGCTGTATATTCTGGATGATCATTCAAAATAAAATATGTCATAGAATAAGAAAATGATTTAATAATACCTGGAATAATAAGAAGTAATGTCCATAGAGTCAAGTATACATACATTAGTAAATATGTTAAAAACGACTTCATCAACTTACTTCCATCGCTAAACCATCTAAATATATGACCAATGCGAGCATCAGTCCCACGAATTGCATTTAAAACAAGATAATAGGCACCTATTGTTAATGGACCAATAACAAGCATTACTATAATACTTACTGTAAGTGAATCACTTGCCTCTTCCCAACCCCAAAATATCGAGAAAATACCTGTTGTTAGCATTTCAACAGCTCCAATAAGGATTCCAATTAATAAAGTTGCCCCTACCGCTAATCCCCATCTTCCTTTTAATGCATCAAGTGCTTCTCTTTTCAACTGACTTATCATATATAACCTCCTAATACTATTTGTATTTTAGTATACCATTTATATCAAAAATTCCACATATTTTCCTAAAACAGAAGCATACTCCTTTTTGCATACGTATTGATACATGTGTGCTGTAGTTGTACTAATATATGGATTAAACGACTCTTTTCCCTATAACAAAAAAGCTTGCCCTTCATAATAGGCAAGCTTTCTCAAGTTATTTCTCACTTAACTTCTTCTTATACCAATTCTGCATTCTCTCCGCATCTTCTACTCTCGTATGCTCTATTTTATAACTAGATGATGCACTCGAAAACTTATACGTACATAAATCCGCACGGCGCTGGAAATATGATTGTGTCTTCTCCATTGATTGGACATGTCTTCTTCTAATAAGTCCTGTATATTTTCCGACGCTACGATAGACAAGTGTAATTTGTTCTCCGTTAACACTGTAACCATTTGTTTTAAATGTTGCGTATCCAAGTGTAAAGATAAGGATTGCGAGCGGAATTAATGCCCACATGATGAAGTGCTTTTCAGAGTATATACTTATTCCAAGAAGCGGGATTGCTAGCATTGCGAAGAAAATGAAACTATCAATGAGATAGCGGCGTAATGCTGCTTTTGGTAATGCAATAATGTTTGCATTCAGTTCGTATGGTAATTGTAAATGGGCGAGTAACTGTTGTACTCGATCTTTTCGAATGATTGGGTGCAGTGTAACCTTTTCTTTTTCGTCACCCATTCCTTTACTTTGAATGACTTCTACTTGCACAGCACAATAACCGAATGGTTGGCGTAAAATACTTTCTTTTATCGTAATACCTTGAATACGATGCAATTTTAGTACGAGCTCTTTTTTCTCAAGTAATCCTTGCGAAATGCGGACTTCGTCATTTCTTCGATTCACTGTGAAATCGCCATGTTTTAACGCGTAACCGATTGTAGATATAATCCAAGAAAGAACGAGTAACATGGCTACCATGAAAATCCAGCCATATATATCATGTTCCATTACATACGACTTTACGCCATTCTCTATCCATTTCGGAATGTACTCATCTACTTGGTGATAGACGAAAAAGATTAAAGAGAATAATAGTCCAAATTGACCAGATGTAACAGATGCTAATAAAATCTCTTTCCAAGTTAATTTATATTCTGTCGCTTGTTTTTCTTCTGTAACAATTTCTTTTTCTACTACATTTTCTGTTGCTTCGTCTAACATTCCTTCTGCTTTCACTTCTGGAGTTGGCTCATTTAGCAAAGTAATAAGCTCCGCCGCTTCTTCTGCCGTAATACCAGCTAAGCTAACTTCTGCTTCATCGCCCCCACCAGCTGTTTCGATTTGAATTTTCTTTAAACCGAGCATTTGATAGAGCACGTTAGAACTTGTATTAATCGTTTGAACACGTTCTTTATTTAAGTAGCTCTCCTTTTTCACGAAGAGACCTTTTTTCACATGTAATACGTTATTTTCAATCCAATATGTTGTGTAATACCATTTTTCAAATGCTGAAAAAACGGTGAGTAAACCAAATGCTGCGGGAATTAAATACCAAAACGGGAATTTTCCGTTTAAGCTAAACATGAAAATAATGAGTGGTATAAAATCTGTTATTTTTAATTCTAATAACATCGTGATTGGATGCTGCCTCTTATACATCCTCATCACTCACTTTCGCTAATTCTGCGATTTTCGTTTTCAACATTTCTGCTTCATACATCGTTAAGCCTGGGATGCTATGAGAAGTTGCTGCTGTTGAAATGTGTAATTCTGCTAAGCCATATTTTCTCATAATTGGTCCTTGTTCAATCGTTACGTGCTGCACACGAATCATCGGTACTAATACGCGCTTTACGACAAAAAGACCGTGCTGAATTTCAAGCTCTTCTTCATTTAGTTGGTAGCTGTAATAACGTTGACGTAGTTTCGGGAATAAGAAGTACGAAAATGGTGCGAACACAACTGTTAGCCCAATCATTACATACAAAATCCACGCCCACCAATCAAACTTTATCATGAGGAAAAGGTAAGCTAAAATGACGAGTATACCAATCCCTTCTTCAATTACAGCACGAACTTTCCACACCTTGACCATGTCAGGGTGAATTTCATTTTTCAATGGACCCATGTAACCACTCCAAATCTAGTAATCTAATATATGAATACTCCCAATCTATATTTTACATAACTTTACAGAAAATTGAAATTTAATCTTCTTTCTTCTCCGGAATAAAATATCCGAACCAAAGTAACCAAATGAAACCGATTAACTTTAGCCAACTTCCATCCGCTTGAAAAGCTTCAATCATACCTGGTATTTTATAAATCCCAATAAATCCAAGAAAACCGAGCCACCAGTTTTTTTGCATTTTCATCTTTACTCCTCCTTCATGACGTTTTTCACATTTCGAATCCAAATTTCTTTATACTTTAAATGGAATCCCATGAGCATATAGTTGCTCATATTATCGATCACAAGCGCTAGCGTATGAGCATTTTCTTCCGTTTCATGTTGTGACACAACGCCCAGTCTCGCGCCTTTCTTCAATAAATCGTGGAAACCATGTAAGAAATCCTCTTGTATTTCAAATAAACGTTTCTGGTACTTTTCATTTCGCGATGCAGTTACGATAAATTCATTGATAACGCGTAGTATTCCTTCTTGCCCTTCATACTCAGAGAGCATATGTAAACCATCTGCGATTAGCTTTTCTGCAAAGTTTTCTTTCGTATACTGCTCTTTATCGAAGTAATTTGCAAAATGATAATCAGAAAAAATCTCTTCAAATAAAAAATCAACTAACGCTTCTTTAGAAGAAAAATGATAGTAAATAGCCGGTTTTGAAATACCTACCTCTTTCGCAATCATGGAAAGACTCATCTTCTCAATGCCGTGTTCTGCCATAAGTTTAAATGATGCCTCTACAATGTTCTGCGATGTTTGTAAATTCTTCGTCATATTGTACCTCACTTATTTTTACTTACCGGTCGGTAAGTAAATTGTAAAATAAAAAATTATCGTTTGCAAGTTTGATTCAAAACTATATATTACTTTTTCAATCTATATTATGAATCTGGATCATATTCCTTAATAATTACTACAATAATCTTTAATCCAGTTAAATCACAAAAAGCACCGTTGTGAGTGCTTCTTGTAATCTAATATTTAGGCCCCATGTAATCATAACTTTGATCTAGCGCTTTTAATAAATCAATCGCACCCTTTAACTCTCTTTTATCAGACTCTAATTCTTCCATTCTTCTTTCAATATCTTTTTTAAAAGATTCTAAATCGCTAATGGCTTTTTTCCCTACTCCAAGTTGAGACCAGCTTGATAAGAGTAAATCATGTACAGTACTTACCACTCTTTTATTATGGTTTAAATCTTGAATCATATGGTCAAATTGTTGTAAAGCTTGGCTCAATGCTTCTTCATTTAAGTAAATTCTCGGCATCTTAATCTTCTCCCTTAATATTGTTGATCCGTCTTCTTATAATCCTCGGCTTTCTTCTCAATAAAATCTGAAATTTCCGTTGCTGTTCGTATGTACCAAAAACTTAAATGCTCTACATGTGCACGTATATTATTTACTTTAGCTTCTACCCGTCTACTTTCAGCCGTTTCTAATAATGTCATCATATTAGAAATTAACCTCGGTACTCTATCTTGAAATTCTTGCGCGTTTCGCTTCATATCTCTTACAGCTTGTTCTAAATTCTCTACCACTACACGAATCTCTCCCCCGCCTAATAACGCGCCTGGTGAATCATAAACTCTTTCATTCGTGTCTACATTTAACAAGTATTTATTTGATAAAGATCCATTCTCTCCAAACCGGAAGTTCTGATCTGTTTGATAATGATAACCAGGGCCACTTATCGAATTTAAAAATCGAGTAACATCCATCCCAAGCTTTTGCTGTAATGATAGCTTTGACATTTCTTCTTTCGAAATTGGTGGGGTTACCGCATAAGTAGAGCCTATATGACTTTCATATGCACCAAATGGTCCATAGCCAATTGAATCATTTCCGTGAACAACACTTACAATTCTATTATTAAACTCACCATTATTTGCTCTTTCTTGTAAATCAGGCGGTAACAAATGTTTTGCACTCGGCGCATTCCATGACATACATCTTACATTATCATTAGATGCCGCTGCATACTCCGCTAAAGCTCCCCCTAACGAATGACCCGTCGTATATATCTCTACATCATCCCTGTCCTTGTATGTATCCGTTACTTGTTTCATGACCCTTTCAGCTTGTTCGAATTGATTATGTGTTTCCCAGCGCTGATTCTCTTCATTCCAATATTTCTTTGAACCTTCATTCTCAGTCCCTGCTACAGGAGGTGCTGCTGGTTCATGAACACCTTCTCGTAATACAAAATGATTAGTATCTGTTTTTAAATCCTTCATACCTTCCCCTGGCTTCATCGGAATGCCTAAAGAGTTTTTCTCTATAATTTTATCCCCTTCTGTTCCTCGGAAAGCTACCATAACTTGCTTCTTCCCATCGACATCTCGTTCAAAGACTACTGCGTCCATTCCGGTTTGTTTGTCGTGGAATGTTTCTCCTACTTTCCATGTTTGGACAATATTATCATGAGTATCTTTAACATCAAATTCTTTTTTTAATTGCTTATCATTACGATAAGCCCCTTTTGCTAATTGATAATAACTTAAGTCTAATACTTGATCATTTTCACTCAAAACATTTCCCCTCCCAAGAATTTTAAGATATCCTAAATATATGATAACATTCAAGGAGGCTTATTGATTGAAAAAATATTATTTAGGATTAATGATGGTCTTTATATTAATGTTTATAGGAGGGTGTAGTATGGATAAAAAAAATGAGGAACAACAAATCGTTAATAGAGCAGAAGAAACAACCATTCAATATTTTAAAGAAAAACATAATTTAGATGTAGTAATTACAGGGCATAGCTTTCCTCCAAATGATTTTCAAACTGTATTTATAGATGGTTATGTTAAAGATGATAAAAGTAAAGAATTCTCAGTAGATGTAGAATTTGGTGATGGGGAATATAGGGTCGGTTCTATATCTCGTTCTGAAAACTTTAAATTAAATTATTAATAATAAATCTAAAAAACTTTAATAATACTTAAGATTAATATAATATATAGAGTTTGGTTACCAAGTCTATTGAAGACACCTTAAGGTGTCTTTTTTGCGTAAAATACTTTAGCATATAAAATTTTTTCTTAACAAAATGATTAGTATCTGTTTTTAAATCCTTCATACCTTCCCCTGGTTTCATCGGAATGCCTAAAGAGTTTTTCTCTATAATTTTATTCCCTTCTGTCCCTCGGAAAGATACCATAACTTGCTTTTTCCCATTTATATCTCATTCAAAGACCACTGGGTCCATTCCGATTTATCTTGGAATGTTCCTCCCTTTTCCTATACTTGTAAACTTCGACCATCTTTATTGGTAATAACAACTTCTTCAATATATTTATCAGATTCCTACGTAGTTTCTGCTAATTGATAAAAAGTAGAATCTAAAACTTCATTTTTATTACTCAAAACATTTTTCTCCTACAACATTTGATATATTCTTATAATTAAGATAACATTTTCGGAGGATACATATGGATATTATTATTAAAAAATTTAGTTTTTGTTTATTATTTATACTTATTTTAAGTACTTTAGAGGGATGTACCATGGATCAAAAAAACAATGAAGAACAAGTAGTAAGAGAAGCAAAAGCGACAACCATTACATACTTTAAGGAAAAGCAAAATTTGGATGTAGTAATTACTGGGCATGAGTTTGGTCCTAAAGACTTACAATCCATTTATATTTCTGGACATGTCAAAGATGATAAAGACAAAACATTTAATATAACTATTAAATATAGCGGAGAGAAATACACGATAGGTTCAATTTCTAAAAGTAAAAGTTTAAAATTAAAATACTAACACTTCCCATAATTTTTATCTAAGGCATTCCTATATGCTCCCAATGATGTTCAAATAGTTTTTATAAACGGACATGTTAAAGATAACAAAAATAAGGTTTTTTCTATGGACGAAGAATATGATGTAGGAGATTAGCATATAAGCTGTATGTCTCATTCAAAAAATTTAGAGCTTAAAAACTAATAATCCGGGCACTTTAGATTGCCTTTCCTTTATGCTTCACCACACAATGTCCAGTGAATATAAAATTTATTGAAGAGGAATATAACGCACTATTAACGGAGTGATTATTCGTGAAAAAATATGCTATAAGATTATTCTTTATTTTTACACTTATCCTTTTAGGAGGTTGTACTATAGATCAAAAGAATGAGGAACAACAAATTGTTAATAAAGCAACAGAAGAAACCATTCAGTATTTCAAAGAAAAAGAGAATTTAGAAGTGACTATTACGAATCATCGATTTCCTTCTAATGATATCGAAACTATTTTTATAACTGGTCATATCAAAGATGATACAAATAAGAAATTTACTACTTCAATTGATTATAAGGATGATTATAATATCGGTTCTATCTCTACTACTAATTTCAGCCTAAAACACTGAAAAGACAATCTGAATTATACCTTCTTTTGAAGTATTAATCATTAAAACAAAAAAGCATCCTAAATCACAAATTTAGGATGCTTTCTTTTTAATCCCTATTCAGCAACCGCATACGATAACAATTCATCGTTACTTCCCCAAGTCTTTGCAGTAATTGATAGTTCGCATACGCGCCGACTGGGGCACCGATTATGGGTACGAGCTGAAGCATTTTTGCTAAATCGATATAGTCTCGGTACTCTGTTTGGAACTTTTCCCAGTCCATATGGTTTTCTTCTTCTGTATCCCACGTTTCGATGGCTTTCCATATTTCTTTTCGGTGGTCGTCACTTGAAAAGGCAAGTTGGAAAACGTGAAGGATAAAAAGGCGCTCTTCTTTGTCGCTCGTATCAAATCCGTACAATGTTGCTGCATCGAATAAAAATTTAATTTTAATGCCGAGTAGAAGCGGAAAGTCAGCAAGGCCAAGGAGAATACCGCCTGCTCCCGTCCCTGCTCCTTCTGCCGCTGCTATTTTTTTGTACTCATCCATTTTTTTACGTACTTCATCGTCTCGTCTTTGCAATGACCAGTTCGTCTCTTTTAATTTCGGCTTTATAAAGTTTGATCCGGCGCTAATTGTTTGTACCATCATCCGAATCGTTTCTGTTAATACTTTTTGCACTTTCGCCGGAATAAGCTGTTGTACTTTCGTCTGCACTTTCTTTGAGAACCGTGTCATCATAGAAGAATCTTTCATGAATGTAGCTTTCCACTGCTCCAGCTCTTTTATAACCTTTTCTTCATATGTAATCATAGGTTCATTCCCTTCAATTTAAACGCTCAATACGTTTTGCCCCGTATTGATAAACGAAACCGATACTAAATACTATGCTCACGACTAGTAAAATTCCCGTCATCATGAAATCTTTCGTCGCAAGGGCAAATATAACTGTAAATACAACGCTGCCAGTAAGAAGAATTGCATTTAATAAAGTAAGAAAATCTTTCTTCTTCTCTTCTCCCCCGACCGGATACAAATCAAGCCAAATCTTCATGCGGTGATGCTTCCATAAAGTTAATAGCTGATAACCGATTAAGTATAAGAAAATAAGGCTTACGATAAATCGTCCATATAAAAACGGAATGAAGTAAAGAATAACCCCTCCAAGAGCGAGCAGGCGCACATATAAGCCGAAATAGTTACCCGATCGTAAAAACGTTCTCGTATATAAGTATAAATATGTACGCTTTTCGCCGATTATCGACAGAATGAAATCCAGCCATTTTCGGCGAGATACTCTTTCTTTTAATGCTGGTACATCAACGAACATATTCGCAATTCGGTACAGCAGCATCATTTTCTTACCTTCTTCAGAAATTAAATACTCCCAGTTTAGCGGCTTTCCTTTTACCATTTGATGCATGATAGCAAGATATAACACCATGAGCAGAACGATTCCGCCAATAACAAGAACTGAAGTACGTTCTACAAGGAAATATACAAATAAACCGTTTAAGATAAAACGAATAAACCAATCAGCCCTTTGTATATTTTGATCTGTTAAAAATGACTTTTCCCACGCGACGAATAAATTCCACGCTTTTACAATGACAAATGCGAGGACAATCCATATGTAGCCAGCACCTGTTTGCTTCATTTGTTGGAAGTATAACGGAGCAAGCGCAGCTGCTACGATTGCGATTATGTATAACTGAATCATAAATGTAAAAAGAAATGCCTTGGTGAAGTAAGGTTTTAACTTTTCTTCAACTGGCAGTAAGTAAACGAGATCCGCTTCTTTTAATAACGTTTGAATGGATCCAGCTGTTAACACGAGTCCAATTAATACTGCCATTACGAGCGCAGTTGGAAACGAAGATGTTAACGTTTGTAACCATTGCTGGTAATAATACGCTCCCGCACCGATGATGAACACAAAAATAAATTTCAAATGATCATTAAATACGTATTTACTATATGTACGAACTTCTTTTAGAAAGTGACGAAATCGTTCTTTCCATAACGCTGTGCTATTCATAATCTTCTTCCTTTGTTAGCGCGATGTAAATATCATCTAACGTTGCACCTGGCATATTAAACTGTGATTGCAGCTCAGATAACGTTCCCTTCGCTCTTACTTCACCTTGATGCAGAATAATGAACGAATCACAATAACGCTCTGCCGTCGCTAAAATATGTGTGCTCATTAAAATACCGGCTCCACTCTTTTTCATTTGATCCATCATTTGAAGAAGAGATTGAATTGCTAACGGATCTAATCCAACGAAAGGTTCGTCTACTATGTAAAGAGATGGCTCAACTAAAAACGCGCTCATAATCATTACTTTTTGTTTCATCCCTTTTGAGAAATGAGATGGAAACCATTTTAAACGATTTTTCATGCGAAATTCATGTAATAGTTGTCCTACACGTTCTTCATATTGTTTTTCATCAACACCGTACGCCATCGCTGTTAATTTCAAATGCTCTTCTAACGTTAATTCATCATATAATACCGGCGTTTCTGGAATGAATGAAAAGCTAGAACGGTACGCTGTCATATCATCACGAATTGTTTTCCCATTAATTGTGACAGTTCCTTTTTTCGGTTCCATTAAACCGATAATATGTTTAATCGTCGTACTTTTACCAGCTCCATTTAAACCGATTAAGCCGACAAGTTCGCCTTTATTAACAGAGAACGAAACATCTTTTAATACAGGTCGTTTCGTATATCCTCCTGTAACATTTTCTACACGCAATAACTCGCTCATACGACACCACTTTCTTCATTAGTATTCATTCTATATTCATCTTACCAAAAATTATGCTGTACTACATAGTATCCATGTACTCAAAAAAAAAAATTTAAATTTATTAGCATATATTTTCCCGAAAGCGGACATCATAATTAGTGAAGAAGGAACACATTGAAAAAGCGACCACCAATTGATGAGTACAACAACATAGTTAAGTCATCATGAAATGGGGTGTCCATGTTGGACAAAGAAATTTACACATAACCAGATCATTTGTTTCATTTTAGAAACGGGGTGTCTCCGAAAGAGCATATACTGTTTTAAAAAATAAACAATTTCCTTTTATAAAAGATTGCAATTCATTTCACTTGAAAATGGGGTGTCTACGGCAGAAACTTTAGCCGATTTACCGTGCATTTCTTAAATAAATGAGGTGTCTGCGAAACGTAAATTACGATAATGCTTTTTCAATCCCTCTTCAGAAAACAGGAAGCTGAGTCAGCTTCCTGTTTTTCGTGTTTGTTCTCTTATGTAATTATGGTAAAATACGGCTAAGGATATTTGAAAGGATGAGATCAATGAATCATACAGCAGACAATTGTATTTTTTGTAAAATCATTGACGGGCAAATCCCTTGCTCAAAAGTATACGAAGATGAACATGTGCTTGCATTTTTAGATATTAGTCAAGTAACAAAAGGACATACTCTTGTTATTCCGAAAGTTCACAAACAAGACATTTTTGCGTTAACGCCAGAAATCGCATCACACATTTTTTCTGTCGTTCCAAAAATCGCAAATGCGATTAAAGCAGAGTTTAATCCAGTTGGCTTTAACCTACTTAACAATAACGGTGAAAAAGCTGGACAAACTGTGTTCCACTTCCACCTTCATTTAATTCCACGCTACGGTGAAAAAGATGGTTTCGGTGCTGTTTGGAAATCACACCAAAATGAATACACTATGGAAAATTTACAAAACATCGCAAGTACAATTGCAAATAGTGTGAAATAATGACACTATAAGAAGGCGTAATACATAACAAGCCACTTCCCTGAAGTCATCAAATTCCGCATGGCTTGTTTCTTCACTTAAAATGCTCAGGGATGATTGTTTGTGCATAGCACATATAAGAAAGATATGCATATTTTTTCACATCATGAATACGAACAAAAAATAAGGAGGTTTCCTTTTATGTCAAAAGCTAAATCCTTTATTACAGGTGTTATTTGCGGGGGAGCAGTTGCTGGACTGGCCGTTCTTTTCTCAACTCCTTCTTCTGGTAAAGACATGCGCGGCAAGTTAAAAGAAAAAGGAAATGATATTAAAAAGACTTTAGCTGATATTACAGCTGATACGAAATTATTAAAGCGTCAAATTGTTGAAACTGCTTCAGAAGGTAAAGAAGTGTTTCAAGAATTAAAAGATGACATGCAAGACACGCTTTCTAACTGGAAACAAGATATTTCTCAAAACAAGCGCCATATTGAGAAAGAAATTTTAGACATCCAAAAGTCAATTGAGAAACTGCAAGAAGCTGTTCCAGAAAAAGCGTAAACAAATTCCTGCTTAGTTTTTTGCATATAACAAATATTTTTTATATAAATTGACCTTGACACGGCATATCGTATAGATATGCCGTGTTTTTATGCATTTACAATATATGTTATCAATTAACATGTAAGGACAACGCATGTATTCACGACTCATAAAACGCTTCCATAGTTATGCATGATTTGTATAGAATGTCATTTTGTTAAAAAATTTTCACAATTCTTACAAAAAGACTTTATTAATTTTTATTTTACTGGCATAATAGATAGTAATGAAAAAGAATGTTAAAGTGGGTGAGTAAATGAAAAGTGGAGAAAAAGATTACTCGGTAAAAGAAGCGATGATTTTCAGCCAACGCATTGCTCAATTATCGAAAGCGTTATGGAAATGTGTAGAGAAAGATTGGCAGCAGTGGATTAAACCTTACGATTTAAATATTAATGAACATCATATTTTAACAATCGCTTATCATTTAAAAGGGGCTTCTATTTCTGAGATTGCTAAGTTTGGAGTTATGCACGTATCAACGGCGTTTAACTTCTCGAAAAAGCTGGAAGAACGCGGCTATCTTGTATTCTCAAAAAAGGAAGATGATAAACGAAATACGTACATTGAAATTACAGACAAAGGGGAAGAATTACTACTTCGCTTAATGGAGGAGTATGATCCTGAAAATAATTCAGTGTTTAATGGGGCTCTTGCACTTCGTAATTTTTATGGGAAGTTCCCAGAAAATATCGAACTGATTGCAATCCTGCGTAATATTTACGGACAAGACTTTATCGATATTTTTGAGAAATCATTAGAAGATATTGAAGAGAACTTTACAGAATCCGATCAAAAGTTAGTTAAGAAATAATCTATTTATTTTTTCGCAATCATGCTTAAGAATTCATTCATAAGCGGCTTAAATAAACCTTGTTTTGCTAGCGCTTCCGCAGTTTCGTGTACTTCGAGCTGATGTGGAAGCGCTTTTTCAAATTGATCTAACAGCGCATCGAACAAAAGAAGCCCTTCTGCTTTCTCCACTACATATTGCTCGTTCAGTTTTTCACAAAGATTTAGTATACGTTCAATATCTTTTTTACGAGCTTTTTTCTTTATGATCAAAGAATAAAATGGACACTTCTCTTCATCAATCATTTTAAATAGTAGGTCTACATAGTATTCAGCTTGTTCTAATCTTCTAACAACGTCCATTTTCTCCCTCACTTTCTAACACAAAGTCTTCTATTTCTGAATTTTGTAACACGAACAAAATATCGTGTGATACAATATATGTATATGTATTTTAGCCAAAAGGAGGTCTCGCCTCATGACACTTATAACAGTTGTTTTTGTCGCATTCGCACTTCTTGTTATATTTTACACGAATTTCATGACACATACACTGTGTGAACGAAAACAAATAGCTGCGAGCCGCCAGCCCGGTGTCTTTCGGGTTATTAATGTATGTATAACAATTTTATTAATTTCTAGTTATATAGAAATTATATTTCATGGAAAGTGAGGAAGGAAAGCCCCTTCCTCACTTTTTTCCTCTATAAGCAAATTATACCTACAATAACCAATAAAATAAACAGTACAAGTAATAAAATAAGTTGAGAATTCATCCCCATCCCCTCCTCTATTCTGTATATGCGGCATACGCCCAATATGGCACACTTTCAAAATCTGACACGTACTGGTTAATTTTTCTTTATCAATATGAAAACGCGTCGAAATATGATATATTAAATTTTGTACATATTGCTTATACTATAGAACAAAACATTCATCAAAACTTTATCCTCAGCCACGGTAAGCCCTGTTAAGCGCGCTTTACCAATACAAAAAAGCAAAAGTATCAGTGAGACTTAATCGGGCTCTTATGAATTTAAAATTCATCGGTGTAGGATAAATTAAAAATACATAATAGTAGGAGTGTTTATCGAATGAAGAAAGCTATGCTTGCCTTAGCCGCAACAAGTGTAATCGCATTATCAGCATGTGGAACATCATCATCAGACAAAATCGTTACATCTAAAGCTGGTGACATTACAAAAGAAGAATTCTACGATCAAATGAAGACACAAGCTGGTAAACAAGTACTAAACAACATGGTTATGGAAAAAGTACTTATTAAAAACTACAAAGTTGAAGACAAAGATGTAGACAAAAAGTTCGATGAAATGAAAAAACAATACGGTGATCAATTCGATACCCTAATGAAACAACAAGGTATTAAAGAAGAAACTATAAAAAATAGTGTACGTGCTCAATTAGCTCAAGAAAAAGCGGTTGAACAATCGATTACTGATAAAGATGTAAAAGCAAAATTCGAGGATTATAAAAAGGAAATTAAAGCAAGTCATATCCTTGTAAAAGATGAAGAAACTGCTAAAAAAGTGAAAGATGAACTTGCTCAAGGTAAATCTTTCGAAGAATTAGCAAAACAATACTCTGAAGATACAGGTTCAAAAGAAAAAGGTGGCGACTTAGGATTCTTCGGACCAGGGAAAATGGTAAAAGAATTTGAAGAAGCAGCTCAAAAGTTGAAAAAAGGTGAAGTAAGCGAACCTGTAAAAACACAATTTGGTTACCATATTATTAAAGTAACTGATAATCACGCAGATGCTACTTTCGATAAAGCAAAAGCTGATATTAAAAAATCACTAGCTCAAGAGAAAACGCAAGATGCTCAATTCATGAACGATCTTATGATGAAAGAAATCAAAAAAGCTGACGTAAAAGTTGACGATAAAGATTTAAAAGATCTTTTCAAAGAGCAAAAAGCTGACGAGAAAAAAGACGAAAAGAAATAATGAAGTAAAAAGCTTGGGCTTCGGCCCGAGCTTTTTTATGTATCCTCTTCGTTAATGAAAGTTTATTTTTTCATTCGTTTAACTAAAACCATCTTTTATGCATTTCACTTAAAAACATTTCTGTAATTTTAAATCCAGAATTTTCTCCTATAATAGAGTCAATCCCGCAATGCGGACAAACTGCTGTGTTATCATCATCCCACCACTCTGTAATTTTTTCTGGATGAAAAATTTCTAAACAATAGAAACAACCACATATAACATCCTTTTCTAAGTGCTTTCTATTACGAGAACAAAAACGATGCGCTTCCTCAAAATATTTTTGCATCAGTATCCCCCTATTCCTGATTTTCTTCTTTGCTTTACTTACATTCTCCTCAATAAAATTGCAATTCTTCCTTAAAGAAAAACACAAAAAAACCTTGATCCACGCCACGCAGAACCAAGGTTTATCTTATTATCATTGATTAAATTCAAAAACTATGTTAAATTAGAACAGAAACACGTTTTATAAAAAGAAAGTAACGTATTTATCCGTATCTTAATTTTACACCAAAACACATCTTCAGTCAACCTCTATTTTTCACTTTTAAAGGAGTGCTTACCGTATGAACAAAAAACTTGATCTAGAGCAAAAAAGATTGGATACCGTAATCGAGACAATTACGGAGCAAATTGATAAACTGGAAAACGAAACCGGCAGACGCCGGGCAGAAGTAATCAATATTCGTAAACACTTTTGGGATGATGTGAAAGTGAACACGGATACTTTTGATGATTATCTTGAAACAGTTATCAACTTAAGACAACAAGCTCAGTCACTAGCTGTCACACAAATCACCCATAAGCACACCTTCAATCGACTTGCCGCATTAAGACGCATGCATAAAGCACCTTACTTCGGGCGAATTGATTTCAAAGAAGAAGGAGAATCTGCTGCGGATCAAATTTATATCGGCGTAGCTACACTTACTGATGCAAGCGGAGAAAACTTCCTTATATATGACTGGCGCGCACCCATTTCGAGTGTGTACTACGATTATCCACCAGGACCGGCTGAATACAGTACACCAGGAGGCGTAATCCACGGTAATGTGGAGAAAAAATTACAATATATTATTCAAAATGGCGAGATTGATTCAATGTTCGATACGAGCCTTACAATTGGCGATGAAATCTTGCAACAAGCGCTCGGAAAAGGTACGAATAAACATATGCAAAGCATCGTTGCTACAATTCAGCGCGAGCAAAATGAAATTATCCGTCACGATGAAGGCCGACTACTTATCGTGCAAGGCGCTGCTGGTAGCGGGAAAACGTCAGCTGCCCTGCAACGAATCGCCTACTTACTATATAAATATCGCGAATGGCTAAAAGCGGATCAAATTATTCTCTTCTCCCCTAACTCTATGTTCAACAGCTACGTATCTAACGTACTACCTGAACTCGGTGAAGAAAATATGCAACAAGTGACGTTCCAAGAATATTTAAACCATAGACTAAGCAAGTCATTTGACGTTGAAGATCCTTATGAACAATTAGAGTATATGTTAACGGAAACGAATAGCCCTACCTATAAAACGAGAAATGCGAGCATTCGATTTAAAGCATCTACTCAATTTTTTGAGATGATTAGAACGTACAGACAATCTCTTGAATCTTCAGGCATGCTATTTAGAGGAATGAAATTTAGAGGAAAATTAATTGTTTCTGCTAAAGAAATTACAGAGCAATTTTATAATACTGACTCCTCCCTCCGCTTCCATAATCGAATTGAAAAGTTAACGGATTGGCTAAATAAACAAATAGATGCAATTGAAAAAGCAGAACTGAAAAAGCCTTGGGTAGAAGAAGAAATTGAATTACTGAGTAAAGATGAATACCAAAAGGCTTATAAATATTTACAGAAAAAAGGCGAGTTTGACGACAACTCCTTTCATGATTTTGAAAAAGAAACGAAAGTACTTGGACGTATGATTGTCCGTAAAAAATTGAAACCACTTCGTAAAGGCGTTCAAACATTGCGTTTCATCAATTTCACAGGCATATATAAACAGCTCTTCACAGATGCATCATGGGTTACTGGAGAAAAACCGAAAGAATGGGATGACATTTGCTCCTTAACAGTAAACATGCTTGATGAAGGAAAGCTATATTACGAGGATGCGACGCCATTTTTACTTTTAAAAGAATTAATTGAAGGCTTCCAAACGAATAGATCGATTAAACACGTACTCGTAGACGAAGCGCAAGATTACTCGCCGTTTCAATTTGAGTTTTTAAAACGCCTCTTCCCTGCCGCAAGAATGACTGTACTCGGGGACTTTAACCAAGCGATATTTGCCCACGCGAGTGAAGCAGTGAATTTCAACACACTTACTAGCTTATACGGACCAGATGAAACGAACGGCATCAACTTAACTCGTAGCTATCGCTCAACAAAACCGATTATTGAATTTACACGTGCTCTCGTACCGGAAGGCAACAACATTCACGCCTTTGAACGTGACGGTGAGAAACCTACAGTGACGAAAGTAGCTGATTACAGCGAACTGCACGAGCACATTACTGCAAAAGTTACTGAATTACAAAAACAAAATCACAATACGATCGCAATTATATGTAAATCCGCAGCTGAAAGCGCCGCTGCATACGAAGCACTCCGTCATATCGAGAATATTAAACTCGTGAAGAGTAACTCAGCCGAGTATGAGCAAGGCATCGTCGTGATCCCTGCTTATTTAGCGAAGGGTATTGAATTTGACGCTGTTATTATTTATGATGCTTCTGAAGATGTATACAGTGATGAGAGCGTACGTAGATTGTTCTACACTGCTTGTACGCGCGCGATGCATGAGTTGCAACTTTATAGTGTTGGCGAGGTTAGTCCTTTTGTGCTTGGGGCTGATTCGGATAGTTTTGAACTAATAACTAAAACACCTTGATGATTATCAAGGTGTTTTTTTACAATAAGAATGTTATTTTTCCTAACTATCTATTTACGTTTTTGAAACAACACAATTAAGACTGGTAATATGGTTAAAGCGCAGAATAAAGAAAGTGTTGTATCAATAACAGTTGTAATACCAAATTCACGTAAGACTGGGAAGTTAACAAAAATTAACGTTGAGAATCCAACAATTACTGTTAATCCTGAAGCTGTAATGGCTTGCCCCACTTTTGAAAGAGAGACGCGAATTGCTTCTTTGGGAGACAGTCCCTTCGCCTCTTCTTCACGATATCTTTCCATAATGAGAATCGTAAACTCTGTTCCAATTCCAAGTACAAGGCAGCTTAGCGCTGTTGTTAGCGGATTATATGAAATATCGAGTAGTTTTAAAGCACCAGGCGAAAATCCTAATACTAAAACAATTGGTATTAATGGATATAATGCATGTTTTACGCGGCGATACACCAGGAGTAAAGATAAGAAAATAATGAGCAGCCCTGCGCAAATCATTAATTCACTATTTGCACCAATGTTATCAATACCATACAGCATCATAACTTGCGCGCCCGCTGGCTTCATTTTCACACCATCGACCGGCTTCATATCCTTTGATATGTTATGCATCAACTTCAATTGATCCGCCGAAGACAGATCTGGATTCACTTGGAACTGAACTGTTGCGTATTTTTTGTTTTTACTTATAACGGTTTCTTTCAGAGAATTTGGCACGTTTTCAAGCTCATTTGCTACTTGTGCAGTAGATTCTGGCAACGCACTTTTCCCATTGATTTGCAAAATAGCTTTAGGCAGTGATATGACATCACTCACATCTTTATATTTGTTTTCAATCTTTTCACTTTCATTATGCATCCAAGACATTACTTTCGGTTCCGTGACGTCCTCTGCTTCTACTAAATACGTAATATATGTTGTAGAGCCAACTATCTTTTGTAATTGTTTCGTATTTTTTAATGTCTCCATATTTTGCGGAATCATTTTTGTTAAGTCTGTTTCAGTTGGTATAGACTTTTCTGCTATAAATCCAAGACCAGATAAAATAACTGAAACGATTAAAATAGGAATTGCGAGTTTCATAGCTAGATTCGCGTATTGATTTAAGAAACGTGATAACATTGTGTTTTTATCTACATCACCTTTTAATGTAGGTACTTCTTTTTTGCGATCTAATAAGTAGAATGTTGAGAACATCAATAATAGTTCAACAACGTAACAGAATATAACACCTATCGCTAAAGTTAATCCAAATTGTTGCATCATCGGCGCTTTCGATAAATACATTGTCAGGAAGCTTAAACTCATAATCACAACTGCAATTCCCACGCCAGGTCCAATATGACGAACGGCATGTAATGTTGCAAGCTTCGCATTACATCCACTCGTTTTATATTCCTCTTCATATCTATTATGGAATTGAACACCGAAGTCAGTGCCGAGCCCTATAATGATTGGTAGTGTCGCCATTGTTGCGAGTGTAATCGGGATTCCGGCCCATCCCATGAAACCAAATGTCCATATTAATCCGACTAACACAAAGGCTAATGAAATAATACGACGTCTTACAGGGAATACGAAGAATAGTACAACAATCATTAATAGAACCGCTAAACCGAGCATGATTCCTAATGTCGTTATGACCTCTTCTTGAATATCCCCTAAAATCGCAGGCATTCCAGCTACCTTTACTGTTACACCTTGACTGAAATTCGTATCTTTAATAAGTTCATTTAGCTCTTTATTCATACGTACATACGTCGTCATCTCTGTATTATTTGATGTGTGAAGCTGAATCACAACGTGTTTTCCATTCCCAGGAATGAGTTGTTTCAATTGGTCTGGTACTTTCCCTTTATTAGAAAAGACGATTTCATGAAGTAAATCATTATTCATATTTTGAACATTCGGTAGAGCTTTCAAAATAGCTCGTTGCATATGATCTTTTTGTTGCTCTATTAAAATGCTTTGCGTATACTTTGCAACTTCATCATTTTGCTTTTCCGTTAAAACAGATTGCGTTATTTTCTCTTGCTCATCAACTGTAGGAGTATGTTCGAGCGCGACTAATTGTTTTTGTATTTCTTGCATTTGTTCAGCTGCAAGTTGTTGCTGAATAAACACTCCCATTTTTTCACGTTGCTCATTCGTTAAACTGCTTTTGACGTTATTATTAATTTCATTCATTTTTTCGCTTGAAATAGAGTTTTTCAAAGCTGTTTCTAATTTCTCATTTGCTACTCCTGTATCAAATGTTGAAAATGAAGGAGCAGGAGCGGATAACATTTCATTTAATAAGCCAACATAATGTGTTGATCCGGTAATATCTTTAATACCTTCTGCTTTTTTAGTGAATTCTACAATTGCTTTATTTGTTTCTTGTGAAAGCAATGTATCACTCTCTCCACTAAGCAATACGTATATACCATCCCCGCCAAAATGTTTTTGGTACGTTTCTGTATCCTTATAAACATCAGATGTATTACTTAGAAATACATCATTCCCCATCTTCATCTCAATTTTCGTTATACCAAATACGAAAAATATCGTTAAACATAATATAAGTGCAATATTCATCTTCGCGTACTTGATGATAAACCGTCCAATTGTATCAAAAACCTTATTCATCGTTTTCCTCCTTTGCTATGCTCAATAATTTATCATAGGCTTTAGAGGAAAACGATGAATAAAAATGAATATACGTCTCAAAATGAGACATATGTCTTATTTTGGTTCATTTATGAGAAAATTGTTAACGATATGGATGAGTTCTTCTTTTGAATACGGATATTCATTATTTACCCATTTTTTTACGATCTCAAAAAATCCACTACAATAAAAATCACATAACACATTTGGATAATCTGAATTTTGGATTTGTCTTGAAAGAGGGTCGTTATATTGCGTTGCATTTTCATATAAGGACTCCCCGCCAAGTTGAATCAACTTATCATATAATTCACGGCTATTATTTTTACTCGTAACATTAAAAAACAACGCACGATTCACATCTATGTAGTCAATTACTTCTTCAAAAAATGTACGTTCCAAATTCAAACCTTGCTTCGTTTGTTCAAATAGCTCTATGGCAATAGTATTTATCGTGGCACTAAAGAGCTCATACTTATCAACGTAATAACGGTAAAACGTACTTCTATGAATCATTGCTTTTTCGCAAATATGATTAATCGTAATGGCTGAGAATGGTTTTTCTTTTAATAGTTCTATGAAAGTGTTCGTTATTAAAATTTGTGTACGTAAACGCGTAAGGTTACTCAATTTATTTGTCCTCCTATATGTAAGTGATGCTAAAATATCATTTTGTTGTTCTTTTAGTATGCCGTACTTGATTATAATAGTGAATTCTTTTTACATATAAAAGAAACACCTTGATCATTATCAAGGTGTTCTCTTCATTCTAAATGGCATATCTTTACGTCGATATACACTTAACACAATCCCCATTAAAAGCGCATGAAATACAGTCGGTGTTAATCCATAACTAATAAAAGGTAATGATATAGCAGCAATCGGCAATAAGCCTAAAATCATGCCCACGTTATAAATAAACTGGACTACAAAAAGAGTCATTCCTCCAATGAGAAGCAATTTACCATATCGGTCATTTATTTTATAAGATATGATTACTAATCTTGCTACAAAAAGAGAAAGAACAGAAACCAGAATTAACGCAAGCACATACCCATAATAGTAAGTCAAACTTGCAAATACAAAATCAGTATCCGCAGCAGGGATGAATTTTGTATCTCCAGATGTACCAAACCAACCAGCCGATGACATTACCTCTTTTAAACGTATATACATAAATCCTGCACCACCTGCATCACTCTCCGGATTTAAATACCCTAAAATTCTATCTAAGTGGTATCCTGAAGACCAGGATACCGATGCCCTGATAATAAATAAACAAATGGGTACAATCGTAATAATCAACGCCGTTTTCTTTCCTAACTTACTCCACCAAAGCATAACGAATACCATTGTCATATAAACAAAAATTGACGAAAGGGTTGATACAATCAAAAATAAATACAAAGAAAATAAATATAAAACCACAAGATGTATAATCTTTAACCTACTATCATTAAAAAAAGAAGCCCAAGCTAGAAAAAAGAAAGGCACTGCCATTAGACAGTCAATTGCAATTGGGCCGATTTGTATTAACGGTTCTCCAATCATTGAAGCGTTTGGAAAACAGTATAGCATTAACAGGACAACTACTCCGATTATATAAAACAACCATCCCATTCTCTCTAATTTCCGATAATCAAGTAACATCATTCCAATCGCTGTTACAACACCGAGAATAACAAATATCACCTTATTTATTATTACATCATTCGTATATCCAAAAACTAAAACCGGCAAAAATCCTAACCCCATAGCAGCCACTAATAAAATAAGTAAGAACCAATCAACCTTTGGCTTATGCAGTTTGTTAAGTTCTTGTCCCAATTTAATCGGACTTCCCATTTGTTCAACGGCCTTATCTTCAGCAACTTCCTCACTTAAGCCTTTCTCTATCCACATATTCTTCGTCTGTTTCAAGTGAAAATCTAGTTCCGCTGCTACTAAGTCCTTCGCTTCTTTTGATTTAATATGGTTCGTAACTTCTTTTAAAAAACGCTCCCCTTTTTTGCTCAATTTTTTCTCACTCCTGTACTAATCCTTTTAATATAAATCGTGCCTTCGTAGCATTTTTCTCTGCCTTTCGCAGCATCTTGTTTCCTTTATCAGTTAATTGATAATATTTAGCTCCTGCGTGATCCCAGCTAGATTGGATAAAGCGATTCTGTTCTAGACGATGTAATAAAGTGTATAGAGACCCTTCATCACCTTCGAATTTTTGAATTCCCCTCCCCCGCAGTAACTGCATCAATTCATAACCTGTTTTTTCATTCATAAGAAGTTGCAACACTGCTAAAAGGATGTCTTCTTCCTTTTCGGACGATTGATTGATTTTTTCGCGCACCCGCTTTTGGTGCTGATCAGAAAAACTCAAATGTTTAAACGTTGTGTTCTCCATTGATTTTCGCAAACCTTTTAATCGATCTTCCATTTGATTATTCCTCCAATCCTTTCTTCAAAAGCTCCTTCGCTTTTTTCAGTCTCGTTTTTATCGTGTTTTCCTTCACTTCTATTACCGTAGCAACCTCTTTAATTGATAATTCCTCATAATAAAATAGATAAATCACTTCTCGATATTTTATCGGTAAATTCATTACTGCAGAAGCCAGTTCACGATCCTCCGCATTTTGAATGACAGTTTGTTCCACACTTTCTTTTTGACTCCCCATATACGTAAAGTCATCCTCTGTCACAATAACTTTTTTGTTATACCAACTTTTTAAATAGTCCTTACAATGATTGATTGCAATTCTCCATAACCATGTTTTTAAGTTCGAATTCCCTTTATATGTATGAAGAGATTTATAGCATTTTACAAATATATCTTGCGTTAAATCCTCCGCAACCTCTTTATTATTCACATATGAATACACAAGCTGCAGGACTTCTTGTCCATACTTGTTCATGATTTCGTCGATAAGGTCCTCCTTATCTTCTATTTCAAACGCTTCTATCGTTAATTCATCCACATCATTTCCTCCTTCCCATATATTAGACGACGCACTGTATGGAAAAGTTTTATAAATTCATAAAAAAATACGGATGGTAATGTCCATACCGTTTTTTTATGAATATTTATTTACTTCTTGTCCCCTGACACTAATGCTCTGCTTAAAAACAGGAATTTTCATCCATATATCTTGTTCCCTATTTTAAAACATAATACAATTAATATGTAACTTAATAAGCTATAACTAGTAGGTGTGGTAATCATCTCTTCCATTTTGAAAAAAGGGGGAGGTGATAATATGATCGCGATGTTTGTAATTAAATTAGTGTATGGTATCCTAACCGGAGCTGGCGTTGTCATCGGTAGAAGATACGTCGGTCCATGGCTAATTTCTGTATACAAAAAAGCGAGAACCACCCTGCTTCGTGGAAAAGGTAAGGGCGGTTCTCGGCTAAAACGTTAATGTAATTGTCTTATAACCGCACCTACTACCACCACAATAGCAAGTTAGGTTACAAAGGCAGAAGTTTCTCAGGCTTCTGTCTTTTTTATTTTATGCAAAATTCACACTAAATACTCTATCATCATTGTAACACATTTTATTTATTTTTAGTCAAGAGAAAAAATCACCTAAAAGGCTCCCCTTCAGGTGGTTCTCTATTTTATGCTAACGCAGCTGCCTGCTCTTGTTGATCTAGACTTTTTCTAGTTCAGCTGTGCCGCTCTCATCATTTATAGCACCAATAAAGACGGATTATGGACCCGCTTCATAACAGTAGGATTAAACAAGGAACAACACCTATTACGAATATAAAAAATCCTCTCACTACATAGTACCTATGTTTTCAGCGATACTCTATTACCATCAAATTAAATTTGTATAATTTAAACTACAGAATAGCGAGCTAAATTTCAAATATCTTCTTTCGCATAACCCTAAATTTATTATCCAGTTGCATTATGCTTATAAATAAAAGATATCCTACCGACGCACCGAGCATATTTATAGCAATCCGCCACACATCAAAAACATCAGACAAAGTTAGTAAATGTAATATCTCCCAAACAAGAAAGGTCATAACATACCACTTACGAGCTTTCTTATAGTTAGTCACTTTATTAATCAGCACTGGAACGAAAAATCCGAATGGAACTACTAATATTATATGTTGTAAAACGCTTAACCAATAAGTTGAGTTTCCCCAAGGACCTGGATGTGCAATAAAATCTTTAACTTGCCAAAGTGTTATTCCAAAAAGTTGTAATAACGTTTCTAAATCAGATATATGTAAAAATTGCTGCCAAAATTCAATGGGATGATAGACAGTCCCACCACCTGTCAAACTGCGAACAGAGTCAAATGTAGAAGTCGAAATAAACGTTCCTAAAAAGACAATAAAACAAATGATTATATAAGGAATACATAAAATTTTTGATAATACCTTTAATGGCCTAGGAACTTCGTATACCGATTTATTAATCTCTACGCCAATAACTTTTGATTCTCCAAAACTTTGAATCGCTTTATAAATCGCTTCTTTTTCATTCATACCTTGCTCCATATATTCTTCTTTCAAGCTGTTCAAGTGATCATACATTTCTAGAAATAACTCATCCTGTTCAATATCACTAAGTTCTGAATAGGCTAAAATAGACTTAATATACTCATCAAATTCACTCATAAATAACTCCTTTCTGACAAGCTTGAATTAATGCTGTTACACTCTCCCAAGAGTTCACTTTCTTCTGCAATTCTTTTTTCCCTTTATCTGTAATAGTATAGAATTTCCTTTTCATCCCATTCTCAGATTCATTCCAATAAGATTCAAGAAACTCCTTTTTCTCTAATCGCTTTAAAGCAGGATACAAAGTTCCCTGTCCCATACTATACAAATCTTCACTTGCATCCTTTAAACTTTGAGCTATTTCGTAGCCGTATGTATCACGTTTTGCAATGATAGAAAGTAATAAAATATCTATACTTCCCTTCAAGATTTCTTTGTCCAACAATACCACCACCTTATATACATAGTATAACAACATATGTCGTTATACAACATAGTTAGAAAAATAACCCATAAAAAAACCACCTAAAGGCTCCCCTTCAGGTGGTTCTCTATTTTATGCTAACGCAGCTGCCTGTTCTTGTTGATCTACAGGAATTACAGCGTCTGTTAGTGCTTTTTCTAGTTCAGCTGTATATTTCATTTGTTCTTCTTTGCTCCAGCCTAGTTTCGCAGCCATGTAGTTGATTACTGCTTCTTTCCACTCGTATACCCAGTGGATGTTGAAGAATACAGCGCCTCTGCGGCGTACGAAGAAGTCAACTGGTTTTGCTGTCATTTCGTAATCCATTGCGTATACAAGTGGGATTAGAACTTCAAGCGGCATGTTGTATTCTTTCGCTTCTTCTTTATGTTTTTTCGCTAAGTCGAACAGTACATCAACGTTAGAGCCGTAGAATTTCGCGAACTCTTCTGCTTGTACTTTCGTTAAACCAGATTTTGTACCTTCGTCTGCTTTTTTCGCAACAAATGCTGGGAATCCGTGTGAACCATCTACATGTCCACCAGAGATTGGCATATGTTTCGTATCGCTCTTCGGATATGCGCTATGACCTTCTTTTTGTAATAAGTTCGTTACGTAATCTACTACCATTTCAGCCATTTTACGGTATCCTGTTAATTTACCACCTGCGATTGTAATTAAACCAGATTCAGAAGTCCAAATTTCATCTTTACGAGAAATTTCAGATGCATTCTTACCTTCTTCATAAATTAACGGACGTACACCAGCCCAGCTTGATTCAATGTCTTTCTCTGTAATTTTCACGCTTGGGAACATGTAGTTAATCGCATTAATGATGTATGTGCGATCTTCTGTTGTCATTTGTGGTACAGCTGCGTCTTTATCATAGAACGTATCTGTTGTACCTACGTATGTTTTTCCTCCGCGAGGAATCGCGAACACCATACGTTTATCTGGTGTATCGAAGTAAATTGCTTGCCCGAGTGGGAAACGTTTTTGATCAATTACTAAGTGAACACCTTTTGATAACTGAAGTACTTTTCCTTTTTTCGAGTTATCTTTTTCACGAAGTGTATCTACCCAAGGACCAGCTGCGTTTACAATTTTCTTACCGTAAACTTCATATACTTCACCGTCTAGTAAATCGATTACACGTACACCGCATACTTTTCCATCTTTATATAAGAAACTGTCTACTTTTGCGTAGTTAACAGCTTTCGCACCATGCTCAATTGCTTCTTTCATTACTTCAATTGTAAGACGCGCATCGTCTGTACGATATTCTACGTAGTAACCGCCGCCTTTTAATCCTTCTTTTTTTACAAGAGGCTCTTTGTTTAGCGTTTCTTCACGGTTAAACATCTTTCTGCGCTCGCTTCGTTTTACACCTGCTAAGAAGTCGTATACACGAAGACCAATTGATGTACTAAATGATCCGAACGTACCGCCTGTATGGAACGGAAGTAACATCCACTCTGGTGTTGTTACATGGGGACCGTTCTCATATACGATCGCACGCTCTTTACCCACCTCTGCTACCATTTTCACTTCAAGTTGTTTTAAATAACGTAGACCACCGTGTACAAGCTTCGTTGAACGACTTGATGTACCTGCTGCAAAGTCCTGCATTTCAAACACAATTGTTGATAACCCGCGTGTTGCTCCATCTAATGCAATACCAGAACCAGTAATACCTCCACCAATTACGATCACATCTAACTCTTGTTTATTTACTCCGTTTAATACGTCTTTACGTTGTTTACTTGAAAATTTCATGGTAATTCCTCCCTTTGATAACGAAAAAAGAGACCACAAACTCCGCTATAGATTTCGCCTCTATAGCGCGTTGTGGTCTCTCCAAATCTCCTACCGAATTATTAACTTGTCACCATTATAACACTGTTTATGATTATTTGAAAGCTTTTGTTGCTTCAATTGCTTTTTTCCATCCAGCATATAGCTCTTCGCTTGTTTCCGCTTCCATCGTTGGTTCAAAGCGTTTGTCCATATGCCACTGTGATTTAATTTCATCTTGGTTTTTCCAATATCCAACCGCAAGACCAGCTAAGTATGCTGCACCTAAAGCTGTCGTTTCGTTGATCACTGGACGCTCTACAGGAACATCTAAAATATCACTTTGGAACTTCATTAAGAAGTTATTTTTAACCGCTCCGCCATCAACGCGTAATGTTTTCAGTTCAATACCTGAATCTGCTTCCATTGCGCATAATACATCTTTCGTTTGGTAAGCTAAAGATTCTAGCGTTGCACGAATGAAATGCTCTTTCGTCGTACCGCGTGTTACACCAAACATAGCGCCGCGTACTTCACTATCCCAATAAGGTGTTCCTAGTCCAACGAATGCTGGTACAACGTATACACCGTCAGTTGATTCAACGCGAGAGGCATATACTTCACTCTCACTTGCATCTTTAAACATGCGCATTCCGTCACGTAACCACTGAATCGCAGAACCTGCTACGAAAATACTTCCTTCTAATGCATAGTTCACTTTACCATCTATTCCCCATGCAATTGTTGTTAATAGACCGTGCTCAGAAGCTACTGCTTTTTCACCTGTGTTCATTAACATGAAGCAACCAGTTCCGTAAGTATTTTTCGCCATACCTTCACCGAAACAAGCTTGTCCAAATAATGCCGCTTGTTGGTCACCAGCTACACCTGCAATTGGTACATTTTGACCGAAGAAGTGATAGTCAATTGTTTCTCCATATATTTCAGATGATGGACGTACTTCTGGAAGCATGCTCTTTGGTACTGTTAACATATCTAGAAGCTCATCATCCCATTGTAAGTCGTGAATGTTAAACATTAACGTACGTGATGCATTTGAGTAATCCGTTACGTGCGCTTTACCACCAGATAGTTTCCATACAAGCCACGAATCAATTGTTCCGAATAATAGATCGCCGTTTTCTGCTTTCTCTCTTGCACCTTCAACGTTATCTAAAATCCATTTTACTTTCGTACCAGAGAAGTATGCGTCAATTAAAAGACCTGTTTTTTCGCGAACCATTTCGCCATAACCTTTTTCTTTTAACTCATCACAAATTTCAGCTGTTTGGCGAGATTGCCATACGATTGCGTTGTAAATTGGTTTACTAGTTGTTTTATCCCATACAACCGTTGTTTCACGTTGGTTCGTAATACCGATACCAGCGATTTGTTCTGGTTTTACATCTGCTTCGCTTAAGCAAGTTGCGATAACTGCTAAAATAGATCCCCAAATTTCTTGCGCATTATGCTCTACCCAGCCCGGCTTTGGAAAATGTTGTGTAAACTCTTTTTGAGCTGAATGAACAATTTCACCTTTTTTATTGAATAAAATTGCACGTGAGCTTGTTGTTCCTTGGTCTAATGAAAGAATATATTTTTTCATATCGGTTTCCCCCTTATGCTACTTTTCTACTATTTGTATTGCTTCCGCTTTTTTTACTTGTCATATAAGAGATTGCTAGTACAATCACAGTTGCGATAATCACATAAATAAGTGCTGAATTTTGTTTTCCTTCAAATACAACTTGATGGAATAAACCTGCAAGTGATCCACCTAAAATTGGACCTACTACTGGAATCCATGCATACTTCCAGTTTGAACCGCCTTTTCCTGCAATCGGAAGGAAGAAGTGTGCGATACGCGGACCTAAATCACGTGCTGGGTTAATTGCGTATCCTGTTGTCCCACCTAATGATAAACCAATACTTACAATTAAGAAACCTACGATAAATGGATTTAATCCATCTGCAAATTTATTTGCACCAATTGCTAATATACCAAATACTAAAACGAATGTTCCAATCATTTCACTTAAAAGGTTTGCAAATGTGTTCGGAATTGCTGGACCTGTTGCAAATACACCTAACTTTGTTCCTGGATCTTCTGTTTCTTTCCAGTGTGGTAAGTAATGTAAATATACGATAACTGCCCCGATAATTGCCCCAATCATTTGTGCTACGATATAACCTGGTACGTCACTCCATGGGAACGCTCCCTTAAATGCTAGTCCTATCGTTAAAGCTGGATTCAAATGTGCCCCACTAATTGATCCAACCGCATACGCTGCAACCGCTACTGCTAAGCCCCAGCCCATTGTAATAACAATCCAACCTGAATCTTTCGCAAACGATTTCTTTAAACTTACACCAGCACAAACGCCGCCACCAAGTACGATTAACAACGCAGTCCCTATTAACTCTCCTAAAAATGCTGACATAGTATCCCTCCACAATCAATTTAAACGCTTCCAAATGTGATAGAGGTAAAATGAATGGCCATTCGTTTTTGTCAAAAGAAAAAGACCCACAGCTTTGCACGCTTCTATATAAATTTATATAGAAACAATGAAATGTGGATCTCTTCTTTTCTCCGTCACGTTTATTAACTTGTCTATAATGTTAACCTCTTATGAAAGCGGTGTCAACAGAATTTTTTCACATTTTCGTCACTTTTTTTGGTAATGTTTCCATAGTTCGCGTTTTGACGTCGTAATCGCTGTCGCACCAGCGTTTAAAGCTCTTTCCACATCTTCTACAGTACGAATAAAACCACCTGCTAAAATCGGTACACCAGTACGCTCTTTCACTTCAGCGATAATATCCGTCATTGCTCCCGGAAGCACCTCAATATAATCCGGTTTTGTCTTATCTAAAAGATTGCAGCTCTTCTCCATCGCACTCGAATCGATTAAAAAGATGCGTTGTATTGCCACAACACCTTTTTGCTTCGCCTTCATAATAACGCTCGCCTTTGTCGAAAGTAACCCGTACGGTCTAAACTCCTGACATAAATATTCCGTCGCATGCCCATCACTCTGCAAACCATGAATTAAATCCACATGTAAAAACACCTTTTTACAATATTGCTTCGCAAGTGATATAACACTCTTCAATTGACCGACATGAATATCTAAAATAACGATATACTCATACGAACTATGTAATAGTTTTTCCAAATCTTTAATTTGCCTCACTGCCGGCAAAATCTTTTGTTCATGAAATTCCATTCTAAATGTCCCCTTCTTTATGTCATCCTATCCTTTATAGTACACAATTTAAGTGAAAAGAACAGCTAGTGTAGGGGATTTCTTTCAAATCTTTCCTCTATTTATATATTTTCTTCAACTTATCCGATCCCATACCACCTATAATCATGAATGCAAGGGGCAAAAGATTCATTACATATGGCGCATCTGCTACAATTGTAATACTTGCTCCTGCAAATTTATTTAGCATCCATACAACGATTTTTGTAATAAATAAAAATACGCCCATCATAAATAAACTATCAAAAAACACCTTCCATTTTGGATACGCCAATTGCTTACTATCTTCAATTACTTTCTGCGTCAATTCTTCATCACTCCTTAGCAGTTCATCAATTGTAATACCGAACAGATCACTTAAATGAATAATAATTTCAATGCTCGGATAGTTCTTCCCCGTCTCCCATTTCGAAACAGATTGCCTACTCACATGAAGTTTTTCAGCCAAATCATTTTGCGACCAATTTCTTTTTTCCCTTTCTTCTTTTAAACGCTCACTAAAAATCATACTGTGTTTATCACCTCTCTATGCCCATTATGTTCAAATAAATGATGAAGAGTAAAGCTAGTTATCGTTGCATTTCCTGCGCAACTTATGCGTTACAGCTTATAATGGCGCTATTTTATATGTATCTTCCCTATACTATGCTCCAATAATAATTTCCCGAACAATAATACAAAGAATGGATACTAATAAAGTGAAACTTTAATCAGCCCTCACTAATCGGGCTTTTACGGACAGCCCGCGCCCCACCTAACTTCTTTGATTCCGCTGAATTTTGAGGTGGGTCTTACTGCCCGGCAAATAGCGGGATAAAGACTAGATTAGGCATAAAAAATACGCCATCCCTTCTTATCAGTCTCCAGAAAGAATAACGCAAATTTTCATTTTTACTCATCATTTTTCGGACTATATGAAAACCCCGGATATTTCACAACAGGCCACTTCTCCTTACGCAGAGAATCCATTACTTGCGGGCCAACATGTATATTACTCTCCACTATTTCTTTAGGAGTCAGTGCCATCCATTGATTTAACGATACATCTTCAAAACGATTGCTTCTGAACATCTCTAAAAACCATAATGTTTCGGTACCTGTATTTTGAATATAATGCCCCGTCGCAAACGGTACATATCCGACATCGCCAGCTCTATAATCAAATGTACGAGCGGTACCATTTCCAAGAAACACAGTCATTCTCGCTTCCCCTGTCAAATAATATTGCCATTCATCATTATTCGGGTGCCAATGAAGTTCTCTCATTCCACCAGGCTCAACCTCAACGAGCGCTGCTGCGATTGTTTTGGAAATAGGGAAATTTGTGGAATCTACAATTCGAACGCTACCACCAGGCGTCTTAATCGGCTTTTGTTTTAACAATTCATGTTTAAATGTTAAAGGAACTTCTCCTTTCGGTGATTGAACTTCCTGACTTTCAAGGGAACCTGGCACCTCTCCTTGATAAATATAAACTTGATCTGAAGGGATAGAACGAAAAGCACTCTCAGGTACTCCAAAATTAGCCGACAACACCTCTTTTGGCGTATGCGCAAACCAATCAGAAATAGCTAAAGTAGATAAATCAGAAAAATGTCCATCATCGAAAACGAGTAGAAATTCACAATGTTCCAATCCTTGAATGGAATGCGGAATACCAGGCGGAAAATACCAAAGATCACCTGGTCCAACATCAGCAATAAAATTCCGTCCATTTTGATCAACAGCCGTTATGCGTGCCCGTCCTAAAAGCATATACGCCCATTCCGCTTCTTTATGCCAATGTAGTTCTCGTACTCCACCGGCCGTTAAACTCATATTTACTCCTGCAATCGTCGTCGAAACCGGTAGTTCTCGAACAGTAATCTCCCGAGACCACCCGCCTTGTTTCAAAATCATAGAAGTGTCCGAGAATGAAAACTTCAAGTTAGGAACTAACCCTGCATCCGTTATAGGCGGAACAAGCATATTCGGATTTTGAATATCCCGCATAACATTACGAGGTCCAGAATCAATCGCACCTGCTCCGTCGCTGCGGATTGGTTGTGGCACATTCCTTCCTGCTTCATTAACAGTACGTTTCTTCATGATTACACTCCTTTTTCATCCGGTTATTAGGTGAAAAGCCTCCATCATAGTGTATGAATTGGGCTTTAGATGGTTACAGTTACTATGGAGTTACATCAACTGCCTATCATTATCGTTTTGTTCATTTCTCAACTTATACTAGTATGGACAGCGTCTGGAAAGATAATGAAGAAATTAAATTAAAACTAATAAAAAACCCTGTAAAATTTATTACAGAGTTTTTCACCAATTATTTATTGTTTTACATATCGAATACGAACATTATCGTCCATATGATAAATTTGTAATGTGTTCCCATCATAGTTTTGCAATTTATACATGATACTATCATTTGTTAACTTTACTTCTTGACCGTCTTTAACTGCTTTTGTTACTTTTAAAGATAACTGGAATGATGGGACATCCACCGTATATGTTCCTGTTAAATAGTTATCTTTATTCGGATAAGAACCATTCGCATAAGACTCAAATGTTTTATCACCTTTTAGTACTAGCGTAGTTTTTACGCCACTGCCGTAATCAATACCCCAATTACCAATAATCTCAGTACCATCTTTAATGTTCTTCTGCATGTTGCTATAACTAATTCCTAACTCTTCACTTGTACCAACTGTATCTACAAATACCCCAGTTTTTGCTTGACTTTTATCTGTTTGAGCCTGACTGCCAGTAGTTGGGTTTGCCTGTGTAGAACTACTTGTTGTACTAGTAGATTTTTCCGTGGTTGTATCACCTTTTACTTCAGCCCTTAACTTATCAAATGTAGGTTTCCAAATACGTTTTGCTTCCTCTAATTTTATATTTGCTTTATTTAAGATTTCCTTATCAGTCTCTAAGCTAAAACCTTTATCGTTGAATAACTTCTCTATTTCACCGAATGTTTCTCTTAGTTTACCTGCAGCTCTTTCAATCTCTTTTTGGTCTTCTTTATGTTTTGGCGGTGCAGAAATCTTCTCTATCTTATCAAATACTTTATAGATGTCTTTAACACTATCTAATACCTCAGCTTTTGATTTACTTCCGTTTCTCAAATCCTTTACAGATGCATCATAGTAATCAAATCGTCTTAACATATCCTGTTCAATGTCTAATAAATATTGTGCATAATCTTCATCTAAAACTCGAACCTTTTGAACATCTTTACTTTCTTCTTTCGAATTAGTTGATTTTTCTTTTGTTCCAGAAGACTTAGCTTTACTTGTTTCTTCTGTCTTTGCTTCTTTACTTGCCGAATCTTTTACTGTAACACAACCACTTAATAATAATGTAACTGGAACTACAGCAGCCATTAGTTTCTTCACTTTCATACCTCATACTCCTTAAAGTAATTTACTCTTAGTTTGTTTTGCTACCGATACTCTTCGCTGCTTCTTCAAACAGTTTTGAACCTTCTTGTGCTTTACTTAATGATTGATGCATTTTACTCTCGTCTTCTTGGTCTAATGCATCAAAGAGAAGTTGGAAACAATCCGCATACAGTTCCATCGATTGCTTTATCTTCACTTGTTCTCCCTGTAATTCAGGAGGTGCTTGTAGATTCTTCAGTTTCGTTGTGGTTGCCTTTGCTCCACCTAAACTCAGTTGTACTTCACTTTTCTTTTGTTTGTATGATTTTACGTCTGAATCTGCTATTCCTTCAATTAATTTCATTGTATTTTCAATTTGAGTAGCACTATTTATGATATCTGCCTTGTACCTTTCAACATCTGAACCAGTTACCTTACCAATTGAAGAAGTTGAATTATTTGAAGAAGAACTTGGTTGACTACTTGATGAGCTACTATTTGTACCTTCACCTTTCGCTACAGATAAGCTATCCTCTTTCTTGCTATCAGTTGACTTACTCTCTTTTTCAGAAGTCTTATTCTCTTTCTCTACCTTTTGCGTCTCTTCTTTCTTTGTTTCAGCTTTCTTACCATCAGTTTCAATTGTAATACAACCACTCAATAACATAACTGGTAACGCTAAACTTACTAATTTCTTTGCTTTCATGATTACTAATACCCCTTTATTTGTAAAATGTAGTGCAAACAAGTTAATATACTTAACTAATAAATTCCCCCCGAATAATTCATTAAAATCTATCGCCCATATATTACCTGTATATTCATAATCTTTCTATATATATATCATTTTACAAAGAATTACATATTTGGTCAAAGGGATTTATGTAGTCCTTAAAAGGAAATTTTAATAGCAAAGAAAAGAAGCTAACAATAAATTGTTAACTTCTCAGCTTAAGGAAAAAATAGTATCTTTCCTTATCTTCTAATATCTAGGTTGTGATTGAATATTTGTAAGATGAACATCATACATATCAATGATTTCAAGAAATCTATCAGCTTCACGGAAAACATGGTCTGCCAATAATGGATGAATGATGCTCTTTATTTTACATTGCTCAATTAAATCACGTGCTGTTTTCTTAAAATCCCGAAGAGATGCAACCGACACACGATTTTGATCTAAAAATTGATCTAAAAGAGGGGCTGTTTGGGATTGTGGTTTCATAGATTCTAAGTCAATTGCTTGATACATCAATTCATCAAAATCATTGCTAAAATTCCGTGCTGTATCTACAAGCTTTCTTTCCGATGGATCAAGAAGATGACCAATAAATTTAGCATGGTCTGCCATAATCCGTAAAAAGAAAACATTTTCTTTAATAATAGCATCAGGAAGAGCATCTAATTTACCTTCATTTAATTGTATTAAACGTTTTCTAAAATAATCAGCTTCCCTACTTGTATGGTCAACTAAAAGTGGAAAGTTATTTTGTCCTGGCAATTTACATGTGAGAATTAACCCTAAAATTTTCCGTTTAAATCCCCAAATATTAGTTGCGGCTTGTTGTACTTCTGCATTAAATCTTTTTATTTGCTCAGGATCTGTTTCATTTGTATAGGAATGCGCTATTTGTTCAATATGTTCAAACAATCGATAAAATTGATTCGCCTCTTCGATTAGTTGAGTATCCTCGCATCTAAATCCCAAGCGAAGAAAAAAAGAATGCTCTTTCATGATTCTAGACCAAAAACGAATTTCATTTAATGAACGCTCAACAAACATTACAGACGTAACCCCTGTATCAGGATGTAATGAAGTTTCATCCCTATGCATTGTTAATCCCCCCCAGTAAAATCCCCGCTAGTTCCATTCTTATGAGGAAAAATATATATAAATGCCATCAATAAAAGTTTATGATGACTCTCTTATACATGTAAAATTAAACTAATATAACCTTAGCTTGATGAACATATACTGCTCCCCCAGAAGAAAAAAGGCTACCACCTAGATGTAAAATCCTACTAGGTGGTAGCCTTTCAAAATTTCTATTAAAGCAATACCGAATCTTTATCACTATCCTGATTACGTTTCTCACGCTCTTCTTCTAAGCGCTTCATATATACTTCGCCTTCTTTTTCAATAAACTCATTATCCATATCTTGCTCTTTTTTCGAAGTATATAAAACCATGTAGCCACTTAGTACAATCCCGACAATCACAAGATACACCCACCATGGTAAAGTTTCCAAATCACTTCATTCCTTTCCTTAGACAAGCCTTATTAGTTTCACTTTATGAGGAAAGAAGTGGATTTATACCTAAAAATTTTATTGTGGATGCTTCGCGAAAAATGCTTGTACATATTCCATAAACTCAATTGGTTCCTGACGAAACGGTGCGTGGTATCCTTTTTCAATAATATGAAACGTACTATTCGCAAATAACCCATGATACAGTTCACCATTTTTCCAAGAAACACTCTTATCATGTCGTCCCCATATAATTAAAGTCGGTACCTTAATTTTATCAGCTTCCATCGCAATGCGGCGCTCTCTCATTTTCGTAAGCTGATCATAATGCTCTTTATCATCACGGCTATTTTTTACTTCATTTTTATTATACTTCGTAATCTCAGTTACAGTTTGTAAGTCCGTCGATAGCGGTGGTACTTCATAACTTTCTTTTTGCTGGAAAGACTCTATCCCTGTAGCATCCGCCAAGATGAGATGCGTCACTGCATCCGGATATAAATACGCTAAATTAAGGGACATCTCTCCGCCCATTGAATGGCCGAGCACCGCAAACTGATCGTATCCGAGCTTCTTCATTAACTTATAATATAAATTCACTTGCGCAGGAAACGAATACTGAAAATCAACCGGCTTAGAAGAACGCCCAAACCCTAAAATATCAACCGCAATAATCGTATGGTCTCGCGCTAGTTCCGGATAAATATCACTAAACCCATCAGAAGAACCACCAAACCCATGCAGCATAAGTAAAGGAGGTTTCCCCTCACCAATTTGTTTAAAATAAATCGTCTGCCCATCAATTTGCGCCATACTCTCTTTCGTATTCAGCTTCATCATAACAGTATCTTTCACTTCTCCAACCTTCGCAATCGGCTTATCGACGAAATTACAAACAATTAACAAAACGAGCACAATACCGCTAATCATATAAAACTTAAACCGTTTCAAAGTTCCCGTCTCCTTTCTCTTGTTGCTATTTAAAAGTTTTTACATTTTTTGGTTATTTTATGTTCTCTTTTTAATTGTAACTGAAATGGTTACAATTATACTAAAAAAATATAACTCATTTCTATTACTAATGGTTATTCTGTAACTATTATAGTTACATATTTAAAGTAAGTCAATTCTTTTCTCTACATGGCCTGAAAATAGAAAAAGGGACTTCATGTTGAAGTCCCGTTCTTTTTTATTATACTTGGCTTACTCCGCCGTCGCCTCTATTATCTGCTGGTGCTCCGCCTGTGTCGCCAATGTTAACGTAGTCTGGTCTTGCTGGTGCTCCTCCTGTGTCTCCTATATTAACGTAGTCTGGTCTTGCTGGTGCTCCTCCTGTGTCTCCTATATTAACGTAGTCTGGTCTTGCTGGTGCTCCTCCTGTGTCTCCTATATTTACAGCTTGATTTGTAAAAGAACTATTGAACCCAATTGATAATACCCCTACTAATGCAGTCCCAACAATAGCCAAACGAAATTTCTTCATTATTTTAACGCTCCCTTTTCCAATATATTTTTTTGAGCCTTATTATTCATATAAAAATATTTACTTGCCTTAACATGATCATCAAATTCATAAAATTTCAGTGCTAAAATTTCAGTGTATTCTTGAATACAATCCCATAATCTTTCTCTCTCAAAATAAGAAAGTCCTTCTAAAATTACATCTTCAATAATTGATACTGAAGATTTTCCATTGAGTTCTTTCAAAATTTTAAACCGATGTTGAAATTCTTTTTCTCCTAAATCAACACAAATATTTAAACCTTTTTCAACAATTGGATTCGCTAAATTATATTGTCCTAATTTGTAATGTTCATGTGCTTCTACAAACAAGGCTTTAAAGTGTTCTGGGTAATTTTTGGTCACCTCAGATATATGACGAATCGCTAATTCTGAAAGATTTTGACTAGCATAAAGCCAAGCTAAATTATGCCGAACCATTAGCATATATTTTTTTTGATCTGCTTTTTGCAATACTTCCATAGCAGAATTAAAGTTTTCTTCCGCTAATTCATAGTGATCTATGTCTACACAACATAGTCCAAAAGCATTTTCACATAATCCTACTTTTATTTCATAGCCTGGATATTGTAAAAATGCTGCTTTTGCCCTATTCAAGTAATCTATTGCATGAACTTGGTCATATTTTTGATAATAGAAATTCCCCATCCGATAATTAAACTCCGCATGTTCTATCGGATCGGCAATATATTTCAATAACTTCTCAGCTTGCTCATACTGTTCTTTCGCTTCATTATAATTTGAAATTAATGTGCAATGAAACCCTTTAAAAAAGTGATAGTAATAAGCTAGAACACCTTCTGCTGGGATTTCAAAAGATTCCACTTTATCAAAACTATCTTCTCTAACCCCAATCCAATCAACTAATGCATCATATCTAAAATTCAACAACGCATGATAAAGCAATACATCCTGATCTACGTCCAACCCACTAATCTTACTTTCAATCTCCTCTTTCATTTCCGTAGCTTTCTCTATATTTTGCTGTAACATTACACGATACCAATCATCTAAAGAATGTTTCATTTGCTCCCGCGTTACTACATCTGCTCCCATACACTCGCATCTCCTTTTCTCAAACTTACAAAATTAGTATTTTTATACAATTATCAAAATTGTATATTACCACTCCTTTTCTATGCATTGAAAAATAATTATCAGAAAATTTAATATTTTGATTAATTATACCAAAGTTTTCCTTTTTAATAACTTGAGAAACAATTGTCAGAAAACTTACTAGGATAAATAAAAAAGCAAGCAGTTCCAGCACTCCGCTAAAACTACTTGCTCTCCTACTTACTATCTCTATTTTTACTCTTTAATAAATTCCTTCGTACTTCTCACTGTATCAATTGGACGAACTAATTTTTCAATTTCTTCACGTTTTGGCTCTAGGAATGGAGGTAAAGATAATTTTTCGCCAAGTGTTTCGTATGGCTCATCTCCCATAAACCCTGGGCCGTCTGTTGCAAATTCAAATAAGATTTGTGGTGCAACTCTTGCGTATAATGACTCGAAGAAGTGACGATCTACATAACCCGATGAAGGAAGCCCTACGCTACTGATTCTCTCAATCCATTCTTCTAATACAGCGCGATCTTCTACGCGGAATGCCGCATGGTGCACTGTACCAAAACCTTGTTGTGCTTCAGGAAGAACTGTATTATGTTCTACGATGACAGATGCACCGTTTCCACCTTTATTCACTTCAAATAAATAGAATTCTCCTTCTTGCGCAACCTCTTTAAATAATAAAACTTTTTCTAACACTTCTTTGAAGAAACTAAAGTTTGCAATACGGATGAATACAGGCCCTAAACCAGTAATTGCATATTCTAATGGAACTGGTCCGTTTTGCCATGGTGTACCTGATTCGATCCCTTTATCAAGTTCATCTGAGATTAATTGATAGCGTTGGTCATCAAAGTCAACGAAAGAAAGAGTTTTCTTACCAAATTGCTCTTTAATTCCTGTATGTTCTACTTCAAGACGGTCAAAACGTTTTACCCAATATGCTAACGCTGCATCAGTCGGAACACGGAATGAAGTTTTTGAAATTTCATTTGTACCGTGTACTCCTTTTGGAATACCTGGGAAGTCAAAGAATGTCATATCTGTTCCGGCACTACCTTTATCATCTGCAAAGAATAGATGATACGTTTGAATGTCATCTTGGTTTACTGTTTTCTTAACTAAACGCATCCCTAAAACGTGAGTGAAAAACTCATAGTTCTTTTCTGCACTACTTGTAATCGCTGTAACGTGGTGAATTCCTTTTAATTGGTTCATTTTATATTCCTCCAATGGGTTTCATTTATATGTTAAATTTGTATATTTTCTTCTATTACTTCTCTTCAATCGGTGCTAAATTCGCTTCAATCTCTGCACGCTGATCTTCTAAGAACGGTGGTAAATCAAGTTTTTCTCCTAAATGTTCCACATCTCCATCAACTGTAAATCCTGGTCCATCTGTCGCAATTTCAAAAAGGATTCCGTTTGATTCACGGAAATATAAGCTTTTAAAGTAGAAACGGTCGATGATTCCTGAAGACTGGAAGCCTCTTTGTTTCACCTGTTCTTCCCAATAGGCAAGCTCTGCATCGTTTTTCACGCGAATTGCTAAATGGTGAATGCTCCCTCGGCCCGGCTTTTCAGTAGGTCCATCTAAATATTTCACAACGATTTCTCCAAAAGCCTCTCCTTTAATGGATTGAAAAATTGCTTCCTCTTCGCTACGGCTAACCTCTGTATAACCAAACATTTCTGTAAGTGTACTCGCCATTTTATCAAGTCTACGAACGGTCATTTCCACAGAACCCATTCCTTGAATTTGATGCTCTGCAGGAACTTCTGATTTCTCCCAAGTTTCCCAGTGCTCTACTTTTTCCCCGTTTGAAACGAGTAGTACTAGGCGAAGACCTTCAGCATCCTCAAATTGCAAAGCAGGACGATTTGCATATGTTGTCATTTCACTATGTTTCACATCAAATTTTTCAAAGCGTTCTTTCCAGTAATGCAAGCTATCCTCTGAAGGAACAAGTAATCCAATTCGAGTAATCGCATTCGTACCGCGATATGTTCTTCCTACTAATGGAATTTCAAAAAATGATAATTCCGTACCTGGACTTCCTGTTTTATCTCCATAAAATAAGTGGTACATTGACGGATCATCTTGGTTTACTGTCATTTTCACACGACGTAAGCCAAGCACGTTTTTATAAAAGTGATTATTTTCATTTGCATTTTTCGTAACCATTGAAATGTGATGATGCCCTTTAATTTTATACATTGGTTATTCCTCCGTTTCGTTTTACTAGTCAAGTGATAACTAAAAAAATAATATTTCCCACAACTAATATGGTTTTTAGCTTTTCAATTTATTCTTAATTATGTTTTTGTAAATTCATCTTAGTTTTTACTGTATAAGTTACTTTGTTTTTTAATCGAAAACAACTGAGTGTATGTTTTTCATATGACTCAATCGCTTTCGTTACTATCACTTTACACCTCAAGTGATTGAAAAGCAAGTGAAAAATCTCGAATTCAAGATTTTTTTGTTAAATAACATTTAGGGTGTAAAATCATTAATTTCTGGATAGCGTCACATCACTATCAAGCTAACAAGAATACACTACCCAAAAACGATAAAAATGAACTTCGTTGCTATAAAAGACAACTTTTTTGTTCCGAGGGAATTATAGAATTTTATATCTTTACAATTATTTATGGGGAGTTAATTCATTTTTTTCAAGAATAAGTAATTTCTTAAATAAAAGTTCACGTACCTCTTCCTTATGATAATTAATTTTTGTTGATTGATAAGAAATTTAATGAATGATTATTCGAATATGCTTTCGTAAATGTTAAATGTAGTTTTTGGATAATGTTTGGTCAAGTTGATACTAATACCCTCGATAAACGAAAGAAAATTAAGAGTGTTCCGAGAAAAAGTAATTAAAAAACGCTCATTTACAGAAGAACATTATTCAAGTGAAGCCCTCTATAATTCAATTACAACTCCTTGAAAGTTTATGATACTATCCTGATCACACTTTTTATATTTAATGTTTTAAGGAAAAAAGCTATACTATAAGCGAAACTAAAAATTAGAAAGGAAATACCAGAACATGGAAAATTATATGCTATTTATCCTTACAGCACTCCTTATTATAATGATGCCTGGTCCCGGTTTTGCTTTAGTTACAAAAAACACTATCTCTCATGGTAGAAATGGTGGGATAAAGACCGTCTTAGGAACGGTATCTGGAATGATGATTCATACAATAATGGCTACACTAGGACTCTCTGCTATCTTAATGAAATTTGCTATGCTATTTACATTAATAAAATATGCTGGGGCATTTTATTTAATTTATTTAGCTGTAAAGTCAATTAAAAGTGCCTTTTCTAAACAAGAAAAGGTGTCAGGTTCAGTGGAGATAAACTCTAAGGATATTGGAACGGTTAAAAGTTTTAGACAAGGATTTACCACGGCAATCTTAAACCCAAAAACGGCTGTATTTTTCCTTAGTTTTCTACCCCAATTTATTGTGAGTAATCAAAGTCATTTCTTCCAATTTCTTTTGTTGGGATTCACATTTACGACTTTGACAGCAATATGGTATTTACTTTATATCTCTCTAATACGTCAATTAAGAACTTTTTTAAGAAAAGAAAAGGTGAACCGTACAATAGAGGGTATTACTGGCACAGTATTATTAGTATTTGGAGTTAGGCTATTTTTCCAAAAATAAATATGTAATAGAGAGAGTTTAAAACTTTCGGTTTTTCCAATAAATGAATCAATATAAAAAGTATGGCTTTCAAACAGTAAAAAAGTGAACAAACGGGTGTGTTTGTGGAATAAGCTTCAATAAAATAACCAAACTTTTTATAAAGAAGTGAATCGATTATATTAAAATTGATATAAAGGCGTTATCCTTTCCTATGATTTCTCAGAAAGAATAACGCCTTGCTCTTTTTAGAGGGTATTTTGTCTAGTTAGCTTGATAGCGATGTGGTTCTATCCCTTATAAAGTGAAACTTTAATCAGTGGGGGTTTTGTTCATCCCCCACTGATTATTAGTTGAACCAATCGGGCTTTTACGGACAGTTGATCCCCCACCTAACTTCTTTGCTTCCGCTGAATTTTGAGGTCGGGGTCTTACTGCCCGTTAATGCGGGATAAATGTTACAAAAACATTTATAATAGCTCTAACTTGCACAATGCTTCCCGTTAATATAATACGCTGATTCTGTGAAAACCGTAAATACAACCTCTACTTCTGGAAGTCCAAAATCCATTACATATGTAGTAATGGCCTTGGCAAATCGATCACGAATTTCCTGTCCACGCTCGAACCATTTCACTTCAATAAGAGGAAACGCTTCTATTTCTTCTCCATTGAATATAAACGTAGAACTTGGTAGTTCCAACGTAAAATTATCCGTACCACACTCACAAATCTCTGCGAGCTCTTCTACTAATGGCTTGCTTATGTGTTTTAATTGTTCAGTAGTAATTCCATGAAACACAATATGCGGCATGTAAATCCCTCCTTTAGATAGTTTTATATTTGCCCACATCATAGCACAATTCTCCCACCTTTTAACAAAAATAGATGCTAAACAAGTTTCAACTCTTATTTTTAGGCCTGTTATACAGGCTGAAGCGATTCTAAGTATCTGCCATATTAAAGTTGATATGCTCCCATTCTAGTGGTGAGATATGTTTTAATCGTTCTTCGTTAATCCCATGCGTACTTCTTAACTATTTCATTTAATTTTTAATAAAGAAAACAGCCTCACTAAGCTTTTAAAACTTAATGAGGCCACTTTATTCACACTTTTAATTATGGAACGTCGGTTTATAGAACGAACGATTATCAAGTGCAAAGACACGCTCTGTGTATTCACCTGGTTTTGTGCGTCCTAATGCGCGGTCCATCATGTTCATTTTTGCATCTAAGTTATCGATGTAGTGCAGAATTTCTGCTTCTTTTACTAATGGTGGTTTTGGGCTACCCCATTCTGCTTTTCCGTGGTGCGAAAGGACGATGTGTTGAAGAATTAATACTTCTTCTGCATCGATTTGCAATTCGTCTGCTGCTTTACCAATTTCGTTCACCATGATAGAAATGTGGCCTAGTAAGTTTCCTTCTAACGTATACGTTGTAGAAATTGGGCCAGATAGTTCAATTACTTTACCAAGGTCATGTAAAATAACGCCTGCATATAGTAAGTCTTTATCTAATGATGGGTATAGATTTGAAATAGCTTTCGCTAAATCTAGCATCGATACGACGTGATAAGCTAGTCCAGATACGAACTCGTGATGGTTCTTTGTCGCTGCTGGATATTCTAAAAATTCGTTTTGATGCTTATTTAACAAATGTCTTGTTAGACGTTGAATGTTCGGATTTCTCATTTCAAATATGTATTGTGTAATTTTCTCAACCATATCTTCTTTTTTCACTGGTGCTTTTTCTACGAAATCCGAGATGTCTGTTACTTCATTTTCATTCGCAACACGGATTTGTTTCACACGTAATTGAATACGTCCTTTGTAGTTTAAAATATCACCAGCTACTTTAACGATTGTTTCTGCTACATATTGTTTCTCAACTTCTGGTGATACGTCCCATAGCTTCGCTTCAATATCTCCACTTGGATCTTGTAAGATTACTGTTAAAAATGGCTTTCCATTACTTGCAAGACCTTTTGTCGCTGTTTTAATTAACAAGAAAACATCGACTTGTTCACCAACTTCATATTCTGCAATTTTCTTTTTCATTCGAATTCCTCCACCAAATCAGTTACTTTTAGTATAGCATATCACAACTCATTTTCTTTACGCTTATGTGTTAATTTTACAATCTGTTTTTCTGTAAAATACGCGAGTAAATGCGCATGACATGTAAAGAAGATGACTTGTCTATCTTTTGCGATTTCCTTTATTAGTTCAATCGTTCGATCCGTCCTTACCGCATCAAAGTGCACGAAACTATCATCAATAATAAATGGGTAATCATGTTCAAATGTTTTCGCAAGTGCAAATCTCAGCGATAAATATAACTGCTCCGCTGTCGCTTGGCTTAGTTCATGACTGTAAAAACGTATACCGTCGTTACGTTCAACAACGAACGGCTCCGCCTCTGACGGTGAAAAGATTTTACTATAGCGTCCGCCCGTTAAATAGACGAAATACTCTTCTGATTTTTGTAAAATACGAGGCAGATGCACTTCATGATAATATTGCTTCGTTTTCGTTAACACCGTTTTTGCGGCCGCATAAGCAGCCCACTTCTTTACTTGTTCACGTACTTGCGCTTTTTTCATTTCCCACTCATGCATTAAATCGCCGTACGTACTACCTTCTTCTAAATTCACAATTTCCATACGATGTTTCGCAATGCGCTCTGTCAGTTCTTTCTCTTGCGCCAGACAGTTTTGCACGACTGTAATTTCTCTCTTTAATTTCTCTTCATAACCGTCAGCTTCGTAATGTTCAGCTAATGATAAACTCTTTAAACGCTGTTCTAACAGATCAATTTGCGGTAATAAACGCCCCACTTGTTTCTCTGCATCTTCACGTTTTTCCGCTAGTTTACCTGCTTCTAAAAACATCTCTTCATCTGTAGCCTCTGCAATATTCCATAATACATCTCGTTCTACTAGCAGTTGTTTCAATTGCTCTTGCATAAACTCATATTCTTCTTGCCATTCAGCTAGCTTCTCTTTCAGCTGCTTATAAGTTTGGCGTTTTTCTTTCTCATTTTGCATACAACTTTGTGCTTCATGCAACTTACTATACTCTGCACTACCGATAACAGCTTCTAGTTTCTGTTCAAAATGCGAAATCATTTCATATAATGAAGATTTTCGCGTGCCTTGTTTTTCTAACTCCCGATATAATTGCTGCATTTTTTCAATACGCTCAAACGCTGGCAATATGTGTGCATACGTATAAAATTCTGGGAACATATAGCGCGTTTTATATGCATCTACTTGTTCTCCCGCCTGGAACGTTTCTCTCTCCCATTCCTCATACGATGAAACGACTTTATCATAAGCTCGCTCCATTTGCTGCAATTTATAAGACTCACGCTCAAATAGCTTCCGAATCTCTTCATCTTTTTCTAACTGATAGCGCACAGACAGCGCTTCTTCACTTTGTCTCCCGCCAGCACTTTGCTGAAGAGTAAGAAGCTCTTCTTGTAATCCACTTGACGGATCTTTATATAAAACAAGGGCAAGAACAATCCCTACAAAAACAATAACACTAATAAATAAGAGCGGGCGGTTATCAATAAATAAACTCGTGAATAAAACAAGCGTGTTAATAAGAAGTAACAGAAGACAAACTCTTTGCCACTGCTTTTTCTTTTGCATAGCTGCTCCTGCTTTTTCCTCATACTTGCGCTTCATTCTCTCTGCGCCCATACCGATAAACGCCGCATCTTGGAACGATTTCTCTTTCTCAACTAACGTATTTCGCTCTTCATCAACTAACATTTGTTTCTGAATCTGTCTTATATTTTCTTCTTGTTCTTCTAATTGCTCTTGCGCTACTTTAAAACGATCATCAAGCTGTGCTTTTTGCGTTTCTAATTCACGTGCCTTTTGCACGGTTTGCGTAATTAATTCTTTCGTTGCCAAACTCATGTCAAACGCAAGAACCGCTTCCTTTTCAAAAGTAGCACCAATTTGTTGTTCTAGTTCTGCAATTTCTTCTTTTATATTCGCAATACTTCCTGTCATATCACGCATTTCTTGGCGTGCATTTTCGTAAGACATATGTTGCATACGAAGTTCTTCTACATAACTTTCTTTTCGTAAAAACTCTTCATCTATTTGAATCGAGACAATTTCCGATTGCACTGTCTCTATTTTTTTGTGGAGCGAATCAACTTGTAACTGAAGCGGCTCCATCTTCGCCTTAATCGCTTCATAGCGCGCCATTCCGTTTACAGGAAACTGCCCGCTCTCATTTTCTAACACTTTCTCATGCGCACGTTTTTCAATAACGAGTGGCTCTAGCGCTGCTAATATTTCATAATCTTGCTTTCGCTTTTCTGCACTCTCTTTCTCTCCGCGAACAGAAGCAAGTTTCTCTTCACTTTCTTTTAATTGCTCGACTTGTTTTTCATACGTGCCAATTTTCCCTTGCCACTCTTTCATCTTCTCTTCAAGTTTCTTCATCTCTTGCAGTGACACGTTAATTTCCGGTTTACGCCCACTCGGTTTAAAACGCTGATCCATTTCTTTTTCTAGCTTTTTATCTAACTGTAATAGCGCATCGCTTCCGACTGCACTTGCTGAAAATAAATAATTGCCAATATCCGCTTCGCCGAGCTGATGAATATTTTGAAGACCATGCATATCAAATGAAAAGACCGATTCAAATAAACTTTCATTCATCCCGCTTAATATATCGTTTAAAATTTCCTCGCCGCCCGTTTTCCCGTCTTCAAAATAAACGGTCACCTCGCCAGCTGCCGTCTTTGGCAATCGTTCAATTTTCAAACGGCCGTACTGCTCTGTTTGCACAGTCAGCGCACCGCCATACTTCCCGCCTTCTTTCGGCTCATAACGGCGCTGTCCTCTCGTCGGAAAACCGAACAAAATACTTTTCATAAACGAGCGAATTGTCGATTTCCCCGCTTCGTTTTCACCGTATAGTACCGTCAGCAAGGAAAGATCCATTTCCACATTTTCTAATTTTCCGTATCCATAAATATGGAGTTTTTCAATTCTCATTTCTATCCCTCTCTTGCTGGAATAATTGTTCTAAAATAATATTTTCTGCTTCCTTTTGAATCTCTTTCTTCTCGTCTTCTGTAAAAGATTCAATACTATTACGTGCTACAGGAGATGTCCAAATGGTGCGCAACACGCCGTCCATATGTGTGAAAGCTTCTAGCTCCTTTAGCACACTACCGACGAAATGATTTTCCGCTTTCAAACGTTCGATTTCTGCAAAAGAAACCGTCTCATTTTTCCACTTCATTGCATATACGAAATCTTTTCGCTCTTCGCCAGATGCTAAAATATGAAAAATCTCTTCCACACGCTTTTCGTCACGCAAATAAGGAGAAAGTGGGCCCTGCCCTGTGAATACGACAGTTAAAAGCGTCCCTTCCTCTTCTCTTCGGCAATCATTCATCGCAGTTGACATGCTCGTCATAAGTTCATCAACAGTTTCAAGTCCATCAATACAAACCTCGATCTCATCCCATACAACATCTGCCGTATGGAAAAATGAACACTGCGTTCCTTGTTTCGTAAGTTCAATAAGGTACGCACCCTTCTCGCCTGTTTCCTTACGATGACGACCTTGTATGTTTCCTGGATAAATAATGTATGGCTCTTCTGATAAAATTTCACGTTTATGTATATGGCCAAGAGCCCAATAATCAAACTGTTTTTCTTTCAATTCACGAATTTGAAACGGTGCATAGCGATTATGCTCTGCATCTCCTTCCACACTTCCGTGAAGCATGCCAATATGAAAAGGCGCATCACTCATTTTCGTATACTGCGCTGTCATATTATCCGTTACCGCTTGCTGCAAATAACTAAACCCATAAATAGAAGCTAATAGCTCACCATTTTTATAAAATGATTTCTCTTCTACATAAGGATCGGTAAACACATGAACATTTTCCGGAAACTCAATTGCTGCCCAGCTTCCCCCTAAATGATCATGGTTACCGTGAATAATAAAAACAGGGATATCGTACTGCGAAAGTCTCTTCATTTGCTCACGCACAAACACTTGCGCCCTCAAACTTCTCGTCTCCGCATCATACAAATCCCCAGCTAGTAATACGAAATCAACGCGCTCTTGAATCGCTTTATCAACAATACGCTCAAATGATTCAAACGTACTTTGCTTCATTCTCTCCCAAACAGACTGCGCAACATTCATCTCCATTCCTTTAAACGGACTATCCAAATGCAAATCAGCCGCATGTATAAACTTTACTTGTTTCACAAATAACGATCCTTTCTATCTTTCAAAAGTTTCATTTTATTAAAATTAACATCGCTGAAAACTAATAATCATCGACAATGAAAATATTCTCGATGATTAAAGTTTCATTCTATTTTACCACGCAATGTCATATATTTCTTTGCATATTGTAGCGTTTTATGTCAAAATAATTATAAGATTCTGATTTTAATTATTGGAGGGAATTTTCATGGGAGTATACGTTCTAACAGTCTTTGAAAAAGATGGTTCAAAAGCATTAGACGAATCATTCGAGGCGGCAACTGAAAAAGAAGCGAAAGCAAAAGGTGAATCTATTTTACAAGAAAAAGGATTGTATGAAAAAACACATCGCTGTACATCTACTGCAGGTAAGCTCGTTTTATTCCAGCGCTAAAAAAAAGAAGCGTCATCCGCTTCTTTTTCACTCTACTATATCTTCGTCACACCACGTAAACACCACATCTAGAATGCGATTACCAATACGTACGCGTTTATTCCATTTACCTGTTTGGATCTGATGTTGCAATTCAGCTTTCATCTTTTCCGTCCAGCCGTGAATCGTTTCACTACCGTCGTACGGATATACGCCTGGAAACTCTTCCTGCAGTAGATGCAAGCTCTCTGCATCAAAATGAAAATGGAAGAAGTAGTTTGCTGTAAGCGATGGTTCTTGCAATCGTAAAAAATGATCATCAATTTGCTTTCTATTTCTATAGAAAGTAAAGATATTCACTTTACCGCTAGTAATTTGGTCAATTTGAATTTCGTGCTTCTCTATAATCACGTCTTGCCCACCTCGTTGTATACTATCTTTAGTATATATGTCTTTTGCAACAAAGTTAACCATTTTCGCGCGAAATTCATTTCCTTCATTATAATTCCTGTACCTCCATATGCAATCAGGATAAATAAAAACAAAGTTGAAGGGGAGCGATCACATGTATTTCGGAAGCAAAGGTTGGTATGTAAAAGAACTTAAAAAATTAGGTATCCGTACTTATGAAGGTAAAAAACTAGAATCTTATCGTACGCATATTTTATCTAGTTTACTTGAGAGAATGAAGAAGGCTTCGGCTTAATAGAAAAACACCTCCCGAATTCGCATACTAAGTATGCAAATTCAATGGAGGTGTTTTTATCAGTTTTCATAAAAGATTTTTTGCTTCCGCTGGAACGGATACGTTTTAATCTCAGCTGTATCTAAATCTTCATTGAATAAATGAATGGCTATAATTTGTCTACAATCGTAAGTATGGTAATAATATGTTCCAGACTCCATACACATTGCACTTGTATAGATCGTATTATCTAATATACCGTCTTCTGTTATTACTGCCCCCTTAGGGACCTCACAATTTGATAAGATATGAAAAATAGCCGATATCCCCTCTTCTTCGTTCTCTATACCTTGAATGTTTTTTTTGCCATATGCTGCCCGTACAAATCTTGATGGCGGGGTGAAATCTCCAGGAAGTCCCATCGTTCCTGAACCTTGGCCAAAAGCACTTAATGGTACATCTCCCCACTCCGTTGGCGCAAATGGCTGCGATTTAAGACCAATATATTGTCTTAAATTTTGTAAATGCCAATTAAACTCGGGACTATTAGTCATCACTCCTATTGGATTGTCATACACTTTTATTCCATCAGCTGTCGGCTCAAGTACAATACACGCTCCCGATTTGTCTGCTAAAATCCAATGTAGCGGCGGTGTAATTCCTAAAACTGGTAATGGCACATCTATAAAGGCAATGCTATCAATAGATTTTCTTACCTCTTCAACAGAATTGAACTGCGTGAGGCTCCAAGTCACAAAATCAAATGGCGCTACATTCGTTTTATTGCTATCTATATGATTACTATAAGTAGCGAATCCTGGGAAATAGAGAGTTGCACATGTCATACCAGCTTCATTTACTCCGTCCGCCATCATGACCCTTCCTCCAAAATTAATTCCCATTCCGACAACAGCCTTTTTCGCTCGGATCGTTTCACCAGTTATATTGTTCCACTGATAACGCCGAGGGATGATTATTACTTCTTGATTCATATCTAATGTGAAATCCATTGTTCTCCCAAAAAGATGCTGGAAATTTTTTGTTTGTAACGTCAAACTAGTACACATGAAGAAATCCCCCCATTTTATAGTTATATACACATTTTATAAAATTCTGATAAATACGTAAATTAAAAACCCTATTTATCACTAACAAAATAACCACCCAAACTAAAAATGCTATAATAAATCCAATGAAACTAAGGGGGCAAATTACTTTGCTTGGAACATGCATTCAATTTCATAAGTTTGGCAATCCAAAAGACGTATTACAAGTTGAATATAAAAATATAGAACCACTAAAAGATAATGAAGTTTTCGTCCGTATGCTAGTTAGACCGATTAATCCATCTGACTTAATTCCAATAACCGGAGCGTACGCACATAGAATCCCTTTACCTAACATACCTGGTTATGAAGGTGTTGGTATTGTAGAAGATGTAGGAGCTTTTGTTTCTAGAGACCTTATCGATAAACGTGTGTTACCGTTACGCGGGGAAGGTACTTGGCAAGAATATGTGAAGACATCAGCTGACTTTGTAGTCCCTATTCCTGATTCGATTGATGATTTTACAGCGGCACAAATGTATATTAATCCTCTTACGGCGTGGGTTACATGTACAGAAACGCTAAACTTAAAACGAAATGACATTTTATTAGTAAATGCTTGCGGATCCGCTATTGGCCATCTTTTTGCGCAGTTATCACAAATTTTAAACTTCCGACTCATTGCCGTGACAAGAAGTAATAAGCATACAGAGGAGTTACTACGCCTAGGTGCTGAATATGTAATCGATACTTCCACTGCCCCGCTTTATGAAACAGTTATGACATTAACAAACGGCAGAGGTGCAGACGCTGCGATTGATTCTATTGGGGGACCGGATGGAAATGAATTAGCTTTCTCCTTACGTCCCAATGGGCACTTTTTAACTATAGGACTTCTGTCAGGAATACAAGTAAACTGGGCAGAGATTGTCACGAAAGCAAAAGTGCACGCGAACATATTTCATTTACGACATTGGAATAAAGATGTGTCCGCATATAAATGGCAAGAGACGTTTCGTCACTTAATTCGTTTAGTAGAAAATAAGCAATTACGTTTTATGACAGTACATTCTACATATGACTTAGCGGATGTGAAAGCGGCAGTTGATGTTGTGCAATCTGCGGAGAAAACGAAAGGGAAAGTGTTTTTGACGAGTTATTAAATTGAGTACATTCAACTATCAATCCATTTAGTAGCATAGAATTTTAAGTAGCTTATGTAATTTAATTAAAAAAGCGAAAGGAGATTCTAACATGTGGTTACTCACAGCAATTACGCCTGTTGTAATAGCCGGAGGAATTGTAGTATATGTGATTAGAAGTCTTAAACATAAATATAACAACGGTAACTTAGGTAAGAAAAAATCAAAAAACGCTCAAGTTTTATTAGATAGTTTAATACCAATAGGAATGCTTTTAGGGTGTTTGATCGTTATTATTGTTGGCATATTTTCTCCTGATTCATTACTACTTTCAGTTAGTTTAGGATCTGGAATAGGCTATTTATTTGGATTTTTTGCTTATGAAATTTATAGCAAGACAGGAAACAATTTTTCCTAATTCAAAAGGAATAAGCGGGACAGTACATAGTAATCATATGAAATATGTAACTGTCCTTTATTTTTGCATCAATGTTATCACCTTACCTTTCGCCTACTATACACCTCTTTTATTGATTTTTCTCTCCTCCCCTTTTTGCATATCCGCTTTTTTATTTTCATTGGATCTATATCCAAAGTAAAGTAGCGCACATGTAATAACAGAACCTACAATGTATCCTAAAAAACATCCTAACCAAAACATAGTTTAACCGCCTCCATTCATAATAAATTTTTATGTAATATAACTCTTTACATACTCCATCGTTTATTTCTATTAACTATACACTTTCTAAAATTATTCATACCACTAATTCTCTTCGTACCTCAAATAGCAATTTTATTATTTGTCATAAAGTTAACACCTTCTTTAAATACAAAAACTTCCATTTTCTTGCTTTTTCTTAAGAAATAATATACTACATTTGAAATAAGCGAGCTAGTACGTCGGCCCTTCTCTATTTTAACTTTAGTCATGAACAAAAGAAAAACAAAAAACCCCCTCAAAGCATAAACTTCAAGGGGTGAGCCTGTTTTTTATTTACTTATATACGTACAGCTGTACCACTTACAGCAACCATTAACATTCCATCACGAACAACTTCGTAATCTACGTCAATACCAACGATAGCGTTCGCACCTTTTTGTTTTGCAAGTTCTTTCATTTCGTCCATTGCGATATCACGAGCTTCTTTTAGCTTACTTTCATAAGAACCAGCACGACCACCGACAACATCACGAACAGAAGCGAATAAATCGCGGACAATATTTGCACCCATAATAGCTTCACCATTTACAATATCGATATACTCAATAATTTCTTTACCTTGAATTCCAGACGTTGTTGTTACAATCATGACTGACACTCTCCTAATAAGTTGTAGTTTTAATTAGCTTTCTTATGTCTTTATTATGACATGGAACAAACAACTAATCTATTGAATTACCTTACAGGAATGTGACAGTTTTGTAAGAATGAAACGCGCATTATGTTTCATATTAATAAAGCGCTTTAACATTAGGATACATAAACGACTCTTTATTTTCTTTCCAGTCCTTTTCTACTTCTTTGAAAGTTGGTCGTCCTAATTTTTCATTGTTTTCATGTTTACGAAACCATTTTTTTACATACTGGTCTCCATTTTTATTTTGAACTGTACAAAGGAAACTATTACTGCTATCCTTTAATATTTTTACAATCACGAAAAGGCACCTCTTCCCTTTTAAATAACATAATAGAACTTGATCTTTTACTATAGGCCCTTCCTCTCTTATAGTCATACGACTCCTCGGCCGCGCCAAAGTTGTAAGATCAAAAAACGATATTCACTTTGTTTACATTTTATTTAAAGAAATCAGAGTTATAGGCATTATGCTTATCAAATATTTTATAGATTTCTAACTTATCATCTAATTTTGCATCTACTAAAATTAATATATTGCCATCGTAAATATATTCTTCATACTTTTTAGCATGTTCTTCTGGAATTCCTAACCCTATAAATGCTCCTATTAAACTTCCAGCTCCTCCGCCAATACCGGCTCCTCCAATAGCTGCTGCGATCGGTCCTGCTGCTACGATTGGACCCATTCCAGAAACGGCAAGTATACCAAGACCTGTTAATAAACCACCGAGTCCGCCTGCTACACCTCCTGCTACAAGCCCTGTCGCTGAAAAGATATCCGCTTTATGTGCAGTTTCATGATTTACTTTTTCACCCGATTTTTCTTCAAGGTGTTCAATTTCCTTTTGATCTTTCGCAATAGCTGAAATGTTATCTGCTGAGTATCCTTTATCATTTAATTCATTAATAACGAGTGCCGCATCATCAATTGTTCTAAAAACACCTACTATTTTTCTATCTACATTCATAACTATTAACCTCCTAAAGTTTTATATAATGTATCTTTATTTTTCTTCATTTCTGTATACACTAATCTTCTTATTAACATAACCATTTACGAAAA